>JAHHTO010000076.1 GCA_020024595.1 Schaedlerella sp. | reverse complement strand
CACAGAAACAATACGTACTGTAAAAAATGTAAGTGAAATGAAGTTCCCAGATGGCTGTGAGTATGGAGTGTATACAAAAGAAGGAGACTGGTTATATGGAACAATAGCAGAAGATGAGCAGACAGAGATATGGACGGGGTATCAAAAGAAGGATATGTCTGCTTTGAAAGGATATTTTCGCTTTGTTCCAAGGAAAAATGAGGAACTCTGTATTGTGAAATATCATTTGCGTATGCGGTATGCTTCAGAATCATGGAATCATTTTCTGCCAAGTCCAGAGTTATTGCTTCTATCGCTGATTTTGGCTTTATTTATTATACAGGCAGTTCTTTTGGCAAGACAGTTTTCCGGAAGTTTGAAAAAGCGTCTGAATCAGCTGAATGAAGTAACACAGAAGATATCAGAAAATAATCTGGAGTTTAATGTACAGCAGTCAGATTTGAAGGAAATCAGTGCGGTTCTTCGTTCTCTTGGACATATGAAAGATGCGCTGCAAGAGTCTTTAAAAAAACAGTGGGATATGGAAGCAGAACAGAACCGACAGGTACGGGCATTAGTACATGATATCAAGACACCATTGACGATCATACGGGGGAATGCGGAATTGATGGGAGAAGATGCGGAACATCTGACAGAATATCAGAAACAGATTTTGGAAAATGCAGAAGAGATGGAACGATATCTGGATAAAATGCGTCTGATTCTTAGGCATCAGGTGACAGCAGAGAAAGAAATCTGTATTTCTTGTTCTGAGCTTCAGAAGCAATTAAAGGAACAGGCGCGGCAAATGACTTCAGTGAAAGCACTCCCCCTTATGGTACAATGCGGCAACCCACAGGGCGTAATTCAAGTGAATCCGGAGCAGTTAAAGCGTGCATGGGGGAATGTGTTGAGTAATGCAATGGAATATACGGATGTAGAACAGGGAGTAGATATTTTGATCTTGGAAGTGCAGAAGGATGAAAAATGTTATTTGACAGCACAGGTTTCGGATTATGGGCCGGGATTTACCGAAGAAGAATTAAAACATGCGGTGGAAGAATTTTACCGTGGTGATGAAAGCCGGCATGACAGGAGTCATCAGGGATTAGGACTTTCCATTACAAAGCGGTTTGTGGAAGCGCAGGGAGGATTTCTGGAAATCGGAAATTCAAAGAAGACCGGTGGCGGGCAAGTGACATTGTGGCTTGCAGCAGAGATAGGACAGAAACTTTAGAAGAATAAAATAATTTTTAAAATTAACGCTTTAATTCGGAAAAGTATTGTGATATAATGAATGCCAATGACAGAACGCAGTATTATGGGGATATGGTCCAAAACTGTGCAAATTTTAAAGGAGGAATTGTATCATGATATGGGGCAAGGAAGAAACCTTACCAAGAGTTGAGATTGAGAAGATTCAGCTTGAGAAATTAAAGCAGACAGTATCATATATATATGAGAAATCAGCTCCTTATCAGAAGAAGATGGACGAAAGCGGTATAAAGCCGAAAGATATTCAATCTTTAAAAGACTTGAAAAAGCTGCCATTTACTTATAAGTCAGATTTTCGGGACAATTATCCAGATGGATTATTTGCAGTCGATAAAAAGGAGATTGTCCGTTATCATGCAAGCTCCGGAACGACTGGAAAACCTACCGTTGTAGGATATACAAAAAATGACTTGGAGATGTGGCTGAACAACGTGGCAAGAATTGCCTGTATGGGAGGCGCAACAGAAAATGATGTCGTACAGATCGCCTTTGGCTACGGTACATTTACTGGGGCGCTTGGTTTGCATGGAGGGCTGGAGAAGATTGGCGCATCTGTGATCCCAATGTCATCTGGTAATACAAACAAGCAGATTATGTTCCTGCAGGACATGGGCGTAACACTTTTGGTGGCAACACCGTCCTACGCATTGCATCTTGGAGAAGAATTGCGGGCAAGAGGAATTGACCCGGCCAAAGATTTGAAAGTGCATATTGGATTATTTGGTGGGGAGGGCATGACGGAACCAATGCGTGAGGAGATGCGTAAAGTCTGGGGAGAACAGTTTGTCTGTACACAGAATTACGGAATGAGTGAATTATGTGGACCGGGTGTGGCAGGTGAGTGTACTGAGTTCTGTGGAATGCATATCAATGAGGATTGGTTTATTCCTGAGATCATTGATCCAGAGACGGAAGAAGTACTGCCGCCGGGAGCAACCGGAGAATTGGTGGTGACCTGTCTGGGGAAGGAAGCGCTTCCGCTTGTTCGGTACCGTACCGGAGATCTGACAAAGTTGATGTATGAACCATGCAAATGCGGCAGAACAACGGTGCGAATGGAGAATTTGTCAGGACGTGCAGATGATATGCTTGTAATCCGCGGTGTGAATGTATTCCCAACGCAGATTGAAGAAGTGCTGTTTCAGATTGATGAAATCGGACCACACTATGAGATTCTTGTAGAGAGAAAGAATCGTCTGGATGTGATGACAATTACAGTGGAATTGATCGATGACAGATTGCTTGATAGTTATACAAAGTTAAGTGAACTGGAACAGAGAATCAAAGCGGCATTAAAGTCACAGCTTGGACTTACAACACAGATTCGACTGGTGGCGCCCAATTCACTGAAACGATTTGAAGGCAAGGCAAAACGAGTGACAGATCTACGAAAGGATGGATTGTAAAAATGGCGAAAAAAGTGATTATGCTGGGAAATGAAGCCATCGCCAGGGGGGCTTATGAGGCTGGTGTGAAGGTGTCTTCTGCGTATCCGGGAACACCGAGTACAGAAATCAGTGAATATCTTGTACAATATAAAAAAGATGTCTATGAGGAATGGGCTCCAAATGAAAAGGTAGCGGCAGAAGTTGCGGTGGGAGCAAGTATTTCCGGAGTGCGTGCCATGGCATGTATGAAGCATGTGGGACTGAATGTGGCAGCAGACCCGTTGTATTCCGTATCGTATATGGGGGTGAACGGGGGTCTGGTGCTAGTTGTTGCAGATGATCCGGGACTTTACAGTTCTCAGAATGAGCAGGATACACGCATGGTGGCAAGAGCGGCGCAGATACCGGTTATAGAGCCGTCTGACAGTGCGGAAGCAAAAGAGTTTTTCAAAATAGCGTTTGAATTGAGTGAGAAGTTTGACCGTCCGTTTATCTTCCGTACAACGACGAGACTGGCACATTCTCAGGGCTTGGTAGAGTTGAAGGAGAGAGCGGAAGTACCGGATAAAGAGTATGTAAAGGATATCCGCAAAAATGTGATGATGCCGGGCAATGCAAAATTGCGTCATATTGAGATTGAGAAGCGAAATTTGGAACTGGCAGAGGCAGCCAACACACTGTCGATCAATACAGTTGAAATGAACGACACATCAATTGGCGTGATCACAAGCGGAATTCCGTATCAGTATGTGAAAGAGGCACTTCCAAATGCGTCTGTTTTGAAGTTAGGACTGGTGAATCCGCTTCCGAGAAAATTGATTGAAGAGTTTGCATCAAAAGTGGATACACTTTACATTGTGGAGGAACTGGATCCTGTGCTGGAAGAACAAGTAAAATCCTGGGGAATTCAGGCGATTGGTAAGGAAATCTTCACCGTACAGGGAGAATACAGTGCCAATATGCTTCGGCAGGCGATCTTAAAGGAAGAACTGCAGATAAAGAAACCGGCAGAAGCACCACAGCGTCCACCGATTCTCTGTCCCGGATGTCCGCACAGAAGCGTGTACCATGTGCTGAAAAAACTGAAATTGCATGCAGCAGGAGATATCGGATGCTATACATTAGGAGCAGTGGCTCCGCTGAGTGTGGTTGACACGACGATGTGTATGGGCTCTAGTATTTCTACCTTACATGGTATGGAAAAGGCAAAGGGGAGAGAATATATCAAAAACTGGGTTGCTGTGATTGGTGACTCTACTTTTTTACATACAGGCGTGAATTCTCTGATGAACATGGTATACAATCATGCAACAGGAACGGTTCTGATACTGGATAATTCTACAACGGGAATGACCGGACATCAGGATCATGCGGCAACGGGGAAGACGCTGCAGGGAGAACCAACGTATGCGATTGACATTCCGGCTCTGTGCAGAGCAATGGGTGTGAAAAATGTAGTGGAAGTCAACGCATTTGATCTTGGACTTCTGGAGAAGATAATCAAGGAAGAACAGGAAAAGGCGGAAGTATCTGTGATTATTACCAAGTCTCCTTGTGTACTGCTGGACAAATCAAAGAAACCGCTTTATATTGTGCATTCTGATCGATGCAGGAAATGTGGTATGTGCATGAAGCCGGGATGTCCTGCAATGACAAAAAATGAAGATGGTACAATTCACATTGATGATACGATGTGTACGGGATGTGGACTGTGTGAAACATTATGTAAATTTGATGCGATAGAGCTGGCAAAGGCGGGTGAATAGAGATGGCGACAAAGAATATTATGATTGTAGGTGTCGGCGGACAGGGAACTCTGCTTACAAGCCGGATCCTGGGTGGTCTTACAATTGTCGGAGGATATGATGTAAAGTTGTCGGAAGTGCATGGTATGGCACAGCGCGGTGGCAGTGTTGTTACATTTGTACGCTACGGAGAAAAGGTGGCAGAGCCAATTGTAGAAGAGGGGCAGGCAGATGTGATCATCGCCTTTGAGCGTCTCGAAGCGCTGCGGTATGCACATTTCCTGAAAAAGGATGGTGTACTGATTGTCAATGACTGGAGAATTGATCCGATGCCAGTTGTGATCGGAGCAGCAGAGTATCCCGATGGAATTCTGGAAATACTTGAAAAAGAATATAAGGTATATAAAGTAAATGCCACAGAGGAGGCCAAAAAGCTGGGCAATCCGAGGGTGTTTAACTTGGTTGTACTTGGAATTGCGGCACAGCATATGGATTTTACCAAAGAGCAGTGGTATGAAGTGATTGAAAAGGTGGTACCGCCGAAGACTGTAGAAATAAATAAAAAGGCATTTCATGTTGGATATACACTTTAGAAGAGAAGGAGAGTGACTGGGATGATTCAGCAGTTGTCAGTGTTTGTAGAAAATCAGCCAGGAAGTATCATGCGTGTAACCTCTGCTTTGACTGAGGCGAAAATCAATATTCGTGCAATTGCTTCTTTTGATACACCGGAATTTGCAATTTTGCGGTTGGTGGTAGATAAACCAGAATCAGCGAAAGAGTATCTGACTACGAAAGGATTTGTAGTTCGACTGCAAAAAGTAATCAGTGTAGAACTGAAAGATGAAAAGGGAAACTTAAATCAGATGCTGGAAGTTCTGGCAAAGGGCGGAATCAGCATAAATTATATTTATTCTTTTGTAATCCGTGGTGATAAAGCACCTGTTATGGTGTTGCATACCGATGATTATGAGAAAGCGGAAACGTGTCTGAGTGCAGCTGATGTGAAGCTTGTTGAAGAGGCGGATTTATAGAGGAAAAGATTTGATATTGATTTTGGAGAAATAAGGAGCAGAAGAATCATGGCAACAGGAGTATCGAAAGAAAACTGGGTGGAGAGAATCCGCGACCCCAGAATAGAGTGCATGAGCAGAGATGAAATGGCTGTACTGCAGGGAAAAAGACTGGTAGATGTGGTAGACAGAGTGTACAATCATGTAGAGTTTTATCGCAAAAAGATGCAGGCTTTGGGAGTAGAGCCGGGAGATATTAAAGGAATCGAGGATATCAATAAACTGCCATTTACGACAAAAGAGGACTTGAGAGAGAATTATCCGTTCGGACTACTTGCAATTCCGAAGAAGGATGTGGTTCGTGTACAGGGAACATCTGGAACGACAGGGAAGCTGACGCTGGCATCTTATTCTCAGAAAGACGTGGATATCTGGGGAGAATGTGTGGCACGTTGTTTGACCATGGCGGGACTGACGGATGAAGACATCCTTCACGTATGCTATGGATATGGATTATTTACCGGTGGTATGGGACTGGATTATGGTGCAAAGGCTTTGGGAGCGATGACAATTCCGATGTCTGCCGGAAATACGAAACGGCAAATGATGTGCATGGAAGATTTTGGAGCAACTGCATTTGCATGTACGCCGTCGTATGCACTGTATTTGGCAGAGTCCATTCAGGAAGCTGGCCTTGTGGATCATATGAAAATCAAAGTGGGGATTCATGGTGCAGAACCATGGACGGAAGAAATGCGTAAAAAAATCGAGAATATTCTGAAGATTAACTGCTTCGATATTTATGGACTGTGCGAAGTGACGGGACCAGGTGTGGCACAGGACTGTATTCACCATGCAGGCTTACATATCCATCATGATTATTTCTATCCAGAAGTATTGAATCCGGTTACAGAGGAAGCGTGCGCTGACGGTGAAACAGGGGAACTTGTATTTACTACACTCGCAAAAGAGGCAATGCCTCTGATTCGTTATCGGACAAAGGATCTAACCAGTATTGATCACAGTACTTGTGCATGTGGAAGAACGTTGCCGAGAATCTCCAAATTCACTGGACGTACGGATGACATGAAAGTGATCCGTGGAGTGAATGTATTCCCAACCCAGGTAGAAACAGCGTTGCTTAGCATAGGTGGAGCAGTGGCACCGCATTATCTGATGATCGTAGACAGAGAAGATAATTTGGACGTTCTGACAGTTATGGTGGAAGTGGACGAAGGGATGTTCTCGGACGAGATTCGAAAGTTGGATGCATTGAGAAATAAGATTGGTTCAGTATTAAAGCAGGCACTGGGTGTATCAGTGAGAGTGAAGCTGGTAGAGCCAAAAACAATTCAGAGAAGTGAAGGAAAAGCGGTACGTGTGATTGACCACCGCAATCTATAGAGTATATGTTGTGTATATGCAATTAAAATGCGGCTGCGAAATGGGCATAACGAGGAGGATGTAGAATGGGAATTACAATTCAGCAGTTATCGGTATTTTTGGAAAACAGAGAGGGACGTTTGGACGAAGTTTTGAATGTGCTGGCCGGAAATGATGTGAATATTGTTGCACTAAGTCTTGCAGATACTTCAGATTATGGAATGCTGCGAATGATTGTTTCTGACCCTGATAAGGGAAGGATGGTTTTGAAAAAGGCAGGAATTACGGCTATGCTGACAGAGGTTGTTGCACTTCGCGTGCCGCATGCTACCGGATCCTTGAGCAAAGCCATGCATCAAATCGTTTACGGCGGAGTAAATGTAGAATATATGTATGCATTTGCAAATGGAACAGACGCTTCTGCAGTCCTAAAATGTGATGATCCTGTGAAAGTGGTTGAAATCTTAAGGGAAAATGGTTTTGATGTGTGGAAGGCTTCAGATGCATATGTTTCTAACGTGCAAGAAGAATAGAAAGTGAGAAAGGAATTCCTTTTCAAAGTATTACAAAGCCAGGTGAGGATTTATTTGTTAATCCTCATCTGGCTTTCTTACTCGGATTAATCTTTGACCACGATATCAAAATCACAGAGATCTGCACCTCGACCAATCGTCTTTGTTCTATTCCACTGGAGCTTCCGGTGCATATTGCCGTAACAGCAGTCATCGGTATTGCAGAATATTGTGGTGAGTTCGGGACAGCCCATCGATTTACAGGTGCTGTAATACGGACAAGCGGTTATATCTAATTTGATACGCCGCTTGCCTACATCATAAAATTTCATTTGGAATCCAGCCTCTGTATTATATTTTTTCAGTGCCATAGTGCGGAAAAGTTTGGGAAACTGTCGGTAAAGTCCAGGGATTTTTAATAATTTCCGTATTTTTTTCGCTGCCTCCTGTGCGAAGTCTTGAAAGATTTTATCCATCAGTGCAAGTGCCTCCTCCGGGGATTGTCCCTTTTCCTGTAGTGCCTGGTATAGAGCAACTCCTGCATAGATCATGCCTTCTGTATGCTGTTTTCGTGCAGGAGAATCGTTCTGATGTTCCAGACAATAGCCATAATAAAGTTCTGCAGCTCTGTCTGCAAGCCAAGTTCCGTCCGGTTCTGCAAAATATTTGTGGGTTCCGATAGAGATCATTTTAAGCAGCGTCTTTTGTTTCATACGTTTCTCCTCTCTTCGACAAAGGGAGTTATTTCCAATGTCAAATCAAAAAAACCGTGAGACTGATGAAAAACAGTTTCACGGTCTTCCCTTGAAGGCACTCCCTGGAAAGGGAGTAAAATCTCCAATGCTGATTTTTTTAATCTTATTTCACTGTATTGCTTTTAAATATTAAATCTCCTTTTTGTTATAGATTTATATAATTAAAAGGTACATTAAAAAATCTGATTAAAGTTTTACTACGTTAGTTGCCTGTGGTCCCTTAGCGCCTTCTGTTACGTCAAACTCAACAGCCTGGCCTTCTTCTAAGGATTTGAATCCATCCATTACTAATCCTGAGTAGTGTACGAATACATCGTTGCCTTCGGAATCAGAGATGAATCCATAACCTTTTTGGTTGTTAAACCATTTTACTGTACCTGTCATTGTGTTGCCCTCCATAAAAATAAAAAAATAATAATATGTTTGTATCTTGCGGAATGCCGCATCAATACTGTGATAGCGTAGCATATTTAACAATGAAAGTCAACGCATTTCTTGAGGAATTCGTAAATTTATACAAATCAGACAGAGGAGCTTTTGAGGTGTTGTTTTTTCTGAAAAATCAGACTACAATATATAAAAATATACATGACATTAGACTAACATATGATGTATGCAGATTAAGCAAGAAATCGGAGGAAATTATGATGGAAAATATCTATAAGAGTGTGACAGAACTGGTAGGGGGAACTCCTTTATTTGAAGTTGTAAATATTGAGAAAAAACTGGATCTGAAGGCAAAAATACTGGTAAAACTGGAGTATTTTAATCCGGCAGGAAGTATTAAAGATCGTGTGGCACTTCAGATGATTGAAGACGCTGAGGCTAATGGGAGAATTCGTGAAGGAGGTACAATTATCGAACCAACCAGTGGAAATACAGGAATCGGTCTGGCGGCAATTGCTGCATCGAAGGGATATAAAGCAATCTTTGTCATGCCGGAGACGATGAGTATTGAGCGAAGAAAGCTGTTGCTTGGATATGGTGCCGAGATCGTGCTGACAGAAGGAGCTAAAGGAATGAACGGCGCGATCGAGCGCGCAGAGCAGTTGGAAAAAGAATTGGGCAATGCACTTGTACTTGGGCAATTTATCAATCCGTCTAATCCAAAAGTACATCGATTGACAACTGGCAAAGAAATCTGGAAAGATACAGATGGAAATGTTGATATTTTCATAGCCGGAGTAGGAACTGGAGGAACGATTACCGGAGTAGGAGGTTATCTGAAGGAACAGAATAAAAATGTAAGGATCATCGCAGTGGAGCCTTATCGTTCTGCTGTATTATCGGGAGAAAAATCCGGGGCTCATGGGCTGCAGGGAATCGGAGCAGGGTTCATTCCAGAGGTACTAGATACCAGTATTTACGATGCGATTTGTCCGGTGAAAGAAGAGGAGGCTTATGGGGCTGCGAAGCTGCTTGCTAAAACGGAGGGGCTTTTGGTCGGTATTAGTTCGGGAGCTGCCTTTTTCGCATCAATACAGGAAGCAAAAAAAGAGGAGAACACAGGAAAAACAATTGTAGCTATTCTTCCGGATACCGGAGAGCGGTATTTGTCTACGCCATTGTTTGAATAAAAAGAGAGAGTTATTGACGGTGCACGAAATGTGTACCGTTTTTGATTTATGAGAATGCGTAAGAAACAGAACAAATGTTCTAAAAATATATTGCGTGTGAAAAGAGTGTATGTTATTATAAACAGAACAAATGTTCTTATTTGGATACGGAAAGGAGATGCATGAGATGGAGAAGGTGCAGCTTCAGATGTCGATGTATGAGAAATTACAGATATTATCTGATGCGGCGAAGTATGATGTGGCGTGTACTTCCAGTGGAGTGACGAGAAATGGGGATGGAACCGGTATGGGGAATTGCAAAGAAGCAGGGATTTGTCACAGCTTTTCGGCAGATGGAAGATGCATCTCTCTTTTGAAGATTCTCTTTACAAATGAGTGTATCTTTGATTGCAAGTACTGCATGAATCGTTCTTCAAATGATGGAGTCAGGACTTCATTTACTCCGGAAGAGGTCTGTACGCTTACCATGGAATTTTATCGTAGAAATTATATTGAAGGTCTGTTTTTAAGTTCTGGTGTATTAAATAGTCCGAATTACACAATGGAACTAATCTATGCAACACTTTACCGTCTGCGTAAAGTCTGTAATTTTCAAGGATATATTCATGTAAAGGTGATTCCCGGAGCAGATGAAGGATTGATCCGGCAAGTGGGATTTCTTGCAGACAGAATGAGTGTGAATCTGGAATTACCAACTGCAGACGGATTACGTCTGCTTGCTCCGCACAAAACGCGAAAAAATATTTTAGCACCGATGCGTCTTGTACAGAATACAATGGAAGTGAATAAGCAGGAAATTATGTTATATAGAAATGCGCCACGTTTTGTTCCGGCTGGACAGAGTACGCAGATGATTATCGGGGCGACACCGGAGTGCGACTATCAGATTCTCAATGTAGCAGAATCTTTGTATAAGAAGTTTGACTTGAAACGGGTCTTTTATTCCGCATTTGTAGCGGTAAATGAAGATCATGCACTTCCAGCTCGGACAGGAGAAGGTCCTCCGCTCCTTCGAGAACATCGTCTTTATCAGGCAGACTGGCTGCTTCGATTTTATGGATTTAGAGCAGAAGAATTGCTCAGTGAAGAGAACCCAAATTTCAATTTATTTCTGGATCCGAAGTGTAACTGGGCATTGAAGCACTTGGAAGAGTTTCCTGTGGAAGTGAATCAGGCGGATTATGACATGCTTCTTAGAGTTCCGGGAATTGGTGTGAAATCCGCTCTTCGGATTGTAAAGGCAAGGCGGATGGGAGTCCTGCAATTTGAGGATTTGAAGAAAATGGGAGTTGTTTTAAAACGAGCACTTTATTTTTTGACATGTAATGGAAAGATGATGTATAGGACGAAAATCGAGGAGGATTATATCACACGAAATTTGCTAAATACAAAGGAGAAACTACCAGATTCGGTAATTGGGATGTCGTATGATCAATTATCTCTGTTTGATGATAAGCATTTTACTGAGAGTCAGGTGGTGGAGCTTACCGGAGGAGGTTCGAGATGAAGCAGGTCTATATTTGCAATGACAATATTACTGGCATATTTTCCGCTTTTTACAATGCATGGAAAGAACGACGGAATCAGGAAGTTGGAATTGAGCTGAAAGGAAAGGTGGAACAACAATTGTTTTGTGAGTATACAGAAGTGCAGGAAGATAAGGAAAAGGCGCAGGCGATGGAACATATGATACAAAAGCATTTGGGATATCGTACATTC
>JAHHTO010000075.1 GCA_020024595.1 Schaedlerella sp. | reverse complement strand
AAATCCTAGTAAAACGATAGGGAATAAAACTCTAGGAATTAGATAAAATAACTGCATTTTCGGGAGCGATAAATGGAGAAAGTGTGTAACTACAGAAATCGAGGATGCTGTAAAGTGACAAAAAGAAGGTGAAAATTTGAAATTATCTACAAAAGGAAGGTATGGATTACGTGCACTGATAGATTTGGCGAAATACAGCACAGATGAGCCTGTTTCGATTACAAGTATATCGGACAGGCAGGGGATCTCCGAACGATATCTGGAACAATTGATGGGACTTTTGAAAAAAGGTGGGATTGTAAAGAGTATCCGAGGAGCCGGAGGCGGTTATATGCTGGCGAAGAGTTTGGAAGTGATTTCTGTAGGAGATGTGCTTCGTGCTTTGGAAGGGAACCTGGAATTGGTAGATTGCCCTGGACTTTTACCGGAAGATGGGTGTAAGTCTGCAGACGTTTGTGTAACAAAGTATGTCTGGAAAAAGATTAATGACAGCATCAATCAGACTGTGGATGAGATAAAGCTAGATCAGCTTGTTGCAGAGAGCAGGCAGATGAAAAGTGATGCAGGAGAGAGAATTGATTGCAAGAATTAATGTATGGAGAGAATAACAGGAGGATAAGAAAATGGAGAAACTGATTTATCTAGATAATGCAGCAACGACGAAAACAGCACCTGAGGTAGTCGAAGCGATGCTTCCGTACTTTACGGAACATTACGGAAATCCGTCCAGTGTGTATGGTTTTGCAGCTGCAAACAAAGAAGTGATTACGAGACAACGCGAGATAATTGCAGACACTCTGGGTGCAAAAGACAATGAGATATATTTTACAGCAGGGGGAAGCGAGTCAGACAACTGGGCACTTGTGGCGACAGCGGAGGCGTATAGTGCCAAAGGAAAGCATATTATCACAAGCAAAATCGAACATCATGCGATTTTGCATACTTGTGAATATCTGGAAAAACGTGGATTTGAAATTACCTATTTAGATGTGGATGAAAAAGGGATTGTGAATTTGGAACAACTCCGGGAAGCAGTCCGGGAAGATACCATTCTCATTTCTGTGATGTTTGCAAATAATGAAATTGGTACAATCCAGCCGATTCAGAAAATAGGTGAAATTGCACAGGAACATGGAATTCTGTTCCATACAGATGCAGTGCAGGCGTTCGGTCAGGTGCCGATTGATGTGGATGTCTGTCATATTGATATGCTAAGTGCCAGCGGTCATAAGTTAAACGGACCAAAGGGGATCGGATTCTTATATATCCGAAAAGGTGTGAAAATCCGCTCCTTTATTCATGGTGGAGCGCAGGAGCGAAGACGACGTGCCGGTACAGAGAATGTTCCGGGAATAGTGGGACTTGGAAAAGCGGTTGAACGTGCAGCTATGTCGATGGAAGAGCGTACCGCAGAAGAACGCAGACTACGGGACTATTTGATTGAGCGGATCGAAAAAGAAATTCCGTATTGCAGATTGAATGGGGACAGAGAACAACGTTTGCCAAATAATGTGAATTTCAGTTTCCAGTTTATAGAAGGAGAGTCACTCTTGATTATGCTGGATATGAAGAAAATCTGTGCATCTAGTGGTTCTGCATGCACATCAGGATCTTTGGATCCGTCACATGTACTATTGGCTATTGGACTGCCGCATGAGATTGCTCACGGTTCATTAAGGCTGACGCTTGGTGAGGAGACGACAAAAGAAGATTTGGACTATGTAGTGGATTCATTGAAAGAAATTGTTCAGAATCTGAGGGATATGTCCCCGTTATATGAGGATTTTTTGAAAAAACAGAAGTAGAATATATTTGAAAAAATTTGAACCTTACGTGCGGACAAATACTACAGAAAACAAAAATACAGAGGATATTCAGGAGGTAATAATTTATGTATACAGAAAAAGTAATGGATCATTTTCAGCATCCGAGAAATTTGGGAGAAATTGAGGACGCCAGTGGTGTAGGAACTGTCGGAAATGCAAAGTGTGGAGATATTATGCGGATTTATCTGGATATTGATGATAATGAGATTATCCGAGATGTTAAGTTTAAGACATTTGGTTGCGGAGCGGCTGTGGCAACAAGCAGTATGGCAACAGAACTTGTAAAGGGAAAATCAATTTATGAGGCGTTGAAAGTGACAAACAAAGCTGTTATGGAAGCGCTGGATGGGCTTCCGCCGGTAAAAGTTCATTGCTCTTTGTTAGCTGAAGAAGCAATCCATGCAGCACTTTGGGATTATGCAGAGAAGCATGATATCAAAATTGAAGGGCTGGAAAAGCCGAAATCTGATATTCATGAAGGGGAAGAAGAGGAAGAAGAGGAATATTGATGGACAAGGTTGTAGTGGGCATGTCGGGAGGTGTGGATTCTTCTGTAGCGGCATATCTTTTGAAAGAGCAAGGGTATGAGGTTGTTGGAGTTACTATGCAGATCTGGCAGGATGAAGAACAGGCAGTACAGGAAGAAAATGGTGGATGTTGTGGGTTGAGCGCTGTGGATGATGCGAGGCGAGTTGCGGCGCACCTCGGCATTCCATATTATGTCATGAATTTTAGAGAGTCTTTCAAGGAAAATGTAATTGACTATTTTGTAGACGAATATTTGAAGGGGAGAACTCCAAATCCATGTATTGCCTGTAACCGCTACGTGAAGTGGGAATCTCTTCTTCAGCGCAGTCTTGCTATTGGAGCGGATTATATTGCTACGGGGCATTATGCGAAGGTGGTGAAACTATCGAGTGGACGTTATACATTGGAACGTTCCGCAACACTAGCAAAAGACCAGACATATGCACTTTATAATTTGACACAGGAACAATTGAAACGAACGCTGATGCCAGTCGGTCAGTATTCCAAAGAGGAAATCCGGAAGATTGCTGAGAAGATTGGGCTTCAGGTTGCTTCAAAACCGGATAGTCAGGATATTTGTTTTGTTCCAGATGGAGATTATGCATCTTATATAAAGAAATCAGTAGGGGCAGAAGTGAAGGAAGGAAATTTTGTGACACCAGATGGAATTGTCCTAGGTCATCACAAAGGAATTATCCACTATACTGTAGGACAGAGAAAAGGTCTTGGACTGGCGTTAGGGTATCCTGCTTTTGTTTTGGAAATACGCCCGGAAACAAATGAGATTGTGATTGGAAGTCATGAAGAGTCTATGGCAGATTCTCTTCGGGCAAATCAATTGAATTTTATGCTGATTGAAGATTTAACAGAACCTTTACATGTTTTTGCAAAAATACGTTATAACCACAAAGGAGTATGGGCGACTATAGAGAAAACAGGTGAGGATGAATTGCTTTGTACCTTTGATGAACCACAGCGGGCGGTGACACCGGGACAGGCGGTTGTGTTTTATGATGGAGATTATGTTTTGGGAGGCGGTACCATACTATGATCACTGGAGATTTTCACATGCATACCTCATTTTCTACAGACAGCGATACACCAGTGCGTGAGATGCTAGAATCTGCAGTGAAAAAGGGACTTGAGGTGGTATGTATTACGGATCACTGGGATGAGGATTACCCAGAAAGATATGGAAAGCCAGAAGAGGAGTTGTTTTGTTTTGATCTTGCAGAGTATTTTCGCGAACTAGAGGTGTTAAAAGAAGAATATGCCGGACGACTCGATGTGCGTATTGGGATTGAGCTTGGATTGCAGCCACATCTGGGAGCTTTTTATAAAGAACTGGTAAGCAAATATCCGTTCGATTTTGTGATTGGATCCGTCCATCTTGTAAAAGGAATGGATCCTTATTTCGGGGAACTGTCTCAAATATATGAAGATACACAGATATATCAAAGTGCTTTTTCGGAAACAATCCAGAATCTGGAAAGTATAGAATCTTTTGACGTGCTAGGACACATTGATTACGTAGTGCGTTATGGACAACATCAGGCAGAAAGCTATTCGTATGAGTATTACCGGGAAACATTGGATGAAATTTTGAAGAAAGTGATTGCATCTGGCAGGGGGATTGAGGTGAATACGGCAGGGTGGAAATATGGACTTGGATTTTGTCATCCCCATCCTCAAGTTTTGAAACGCTACAGGGAGTTAGGGGGAGAAATCGTCACCATTGGTTCTGACGGACACCGCCCGGAGCATGTAGCGTATGAATTTGCAAAAGCAGAAGAAATATTAAAAGAATGTGGCTTTTCTTATTACACGCTGTTTAAAAATCGGAAGCCGATATTTCAACATCTTTAGTTTATCCAAGAATCTGATTTGATCAATGATCAAAGTAACATGTGGAATTAGAAAAATTTTTGATTTTCATGGGAAATAAAAGGAAGTTACGGGAAAATATGTTTCGCATCCGAAAAAATGGAAATAAGACTTGAATTTTTGTCTTTGATTTAGTACAATAACCCTAGTTGATGAATCTTTAACAAACTTTGTGTTTGTTTTGATTTCACCATGATAGACTGTAGTAACAGTTAACAATTTTAAACTTTAGGAGGAATTAATCATGGCAGTAAAAGTAGCGATTAATGGATTTGGACGTATTGGACGTCTTGCATTCAGACAGATGTTCGGAGCAGAGGGATATGAAATCGTAGCAATTAACGATTTAACATCTCCGACAATGCTTGCTCACTTGTTGAAGTATGATTCTTCTCAGGGAAGATATGCACTGGCTGACAAGGTAGAAGCTGGTGAGGATTCTATCAAAGTAGACGGAAAGGAAATCAAAATCTACGCAAAAGCTAACGCAGCAGAACTTCCATGGGGAGAAATCGGTGTTGACGTAGTTTTGGAGTGTACAGGTTTCTATACATCCAAAGCAAAAGCTCAGGCTCATATCGATGCTGGTGCTAAGCATGTTGTTATTTCCGCTCCGGCTGGAAACGACCTGCCGACAATTGTATATAATGTAAACCACGATCAGCTGACATCTGATGATAAGATCATCTCTGCAGCATCTTGTACAACAAACTGTCTGGCACCAATGGCTAAGGCTTTGAATGATCTGGCACCGATCAAGACAGGTATCATGTGCACAATTCACGCTTATACAGGTGATCAGATGACTCTGGATGGACCACAGAGAAAAGGTGATCTGAGAAGATCTCGTGCAGCAGCAGTGAATATCGTACCAAACAGCACAGGCGCAGCAAAAGCAATTGGTCTGGTTATTCCGGAACTGAATGGCAAGCTCATCGGTGCAGCTCAGCGTGTACCTACTCCGACAGGATCTACAACAATCCTGACAGCAGTAGTAGAGGGAACAGTTACAGCTGATGAAATCAACGCAGCTATGAAAGCAGCTTCCAACGAGTCCTTCGGATACAACACAGATGAAATCGTATCTAGCGATATCGTAGGAATGACATATGGTTCTCTGTTTGATGCTACACAGACAATGGTTCTTCCACTTGATAATGGAACCACACAGGTACAGGTAGTTTCTTGGTATGACAATGAGAACTCTTACACAAGCCAGATGGTAAGAACAATCAAACACTTCGGAACACTTATCTAATCGAAGTTTGAGAATATTGAACGGATAGTTATCCGAACATAGACTCACAAAGGGTCCGGTCTCGAAAGGACCGGACCCTTTTAATTTAAAATAAGGGAGGCAATACGAATGCTTAACAAAAAATCAGTAGATGATATCAATGTAAAAGGAAAACGGGTACTGTGCAGATGTGATTTCAATGTACCGTTGATTGATGGAAAGATTACAGACGAGAACCGTCTTGTTGCAGCACTTCCAACGATCAAGAAACTTGTTGCTGATGGCGGAAAGGTGATTCTTTGTTCTCATCTCGGAAAACCGAAGGGAGAGCCAAAGCCGGAGCTGTCACTGGCGCCGGTAGCAGTTCGGTTGTCTGAATTACTTGGACAGGAAGTGAAATTTGCTGCAGATCCGGAAGTGGTAGGAGCGAATGCAAAAGCAGCGGTTGAAGCAATGAAAGATGGAGATGTGATTCTTCTTGAGAACACACGTTATAGAGCAGAAGAAACAAAGAATGGGGAAGCGTTCAGCAAAGATCTGGCTTCTCTGTGTGATGTATTTGTAAATGATGCATTTGGTACCGCTCATAGAGCACACTGCTCAAATGTAGGTGTCACACAGTTCGTAGATACAGCTGTTGTTGGCTACTTAATGCAGAAAGAGATTGATTTCCTCGGTAATGCAGTGAATAATCCGGAAAGACCATTCGTGGCAATCCTCGGTGGTGCTAAAGTTTCCAGCAAGATTTCTGTTATTGAGAACCTGTTGGAGAAGGTGGATACACTCATTATCGGTGGCGGAATGTCTTATACATTCAGCAAAGCTCAGGGCGGAAGTGTTGGAGTTTCTCTTCTTGAAGAAGATTATTGCCAGTATGCTCTTGATATGATCCAAAAGGCAAAAGACAAAGGCGTAAAACTGCTTCTTCCTGTAGATAATGTGATTGCAGATGATTTCTCCAATGATGCAAATACGAAAGTTGTTCTACGTGGTGAAATTCCGGATGGCTGGGAAGGTCTGGATATTGGACCTGAAACAGCAAAATTATATGCAGAGGCTGTTAGGGAAGCAAAGACTGTTGTATGGAACGGACCGATGGGAGCATTTGAGATGCCGAAGTTTGCAGCAGGTACCGAGGCAGTTGCAAAAGCACTGGCTGAAACAGATGCCGTAACGATTATCGGCGGTGGAGATTCTGCAGCAGCAGTTAATCAGTTGGGATACGGTGATAAGATGACACATATCTCCACAGGTGGCGGAGCTTCTCTGGAATTTCTGGAAGGAAAAGAGTTGCCTGGTGTAGCAGCAGCAGACGATAAGTAAAGAACTCAGCGAAACTGAGCGATACGTATGAAAACTTAGAGAAGCTAAGTGTTTATTGGTTCATAAATTATAATCTATAAAATACCCAAAGGAGGCCATGACTATGGCAAGAAAGAAAATTATCGCAGGAAACTGGAAAATGAACAAAACTCCAAGTGAGGCTATTGCACTTGTTGAGGAGTTAAAACCACTCGTGGCAAACGAGGAAGTGGACGTTGTATTCTGTGTACCAGCAATTGATATTGTTCCGGTTGTAGAGGCTGTAAAGGGAAGCAACATTCAGGTTGGTGCTGAGAATATGTATTTTGAAGAGAGTGGAGCTTATACAGGAGAGATCGCTCCAAATATGCTGGTAGATGCAGGAGTGAAATATGTAGTTCTGGGACATTCTGAGAGAAGAGAATATTTTGGCGAGACGAACGAAGATGTAAACAAAAAGGTGTTGAAAGCATTAGAGCATGGTATTACACCGATTATGTGTTGTGGAGAGACTCTGGAGCAGAGAGAACAGGGCGTGACAATGGACTTTATCCGTCAGCAGGTTAAGGTTGGTTTCCAGAACGTAACAGCAGATCAGGCAAAGATTTCTGTTATCGCATATGAGCCAATCTGGGCGATTGGAACAGGTAAAACAGCTACAACAGAGCAGGCGGAAGAAGTTTGCGCAGGCATCCGTGCTTGTGTTGCTGAAATGTATGACGAGGCAACTGCAGAAGCAATTCGTATTCAGTACGGCGGATCTGTAAATGCAGGTAATGCAGCAGAGCTGTTTGCTCAGCCGGATATTGATGGCGGTCTTGTAGGCGGGGCATCCCTGAAAGCTGACTTTGGTAAGATTGTAAACTATAAATAAGTCAGGTAAGTCGGAATGATGGAGTCGTGGGGAGCTTTAGGGTAAGCTCTCCACGATTTTTTGAGAAGGAGAACATAGAATGAGTAAAAAACCAACCGTATTGATGATTCTGGATGGATATGGATTGAATGACAATGCAAAAGGCAATGCTGTAGTAGAAGGAAAAACTCCGGTGATGGACAGCCTGATGGCGGAATATCCGTTTGTAAAGGGAAATGCAAGTGGAATGGCAGTTGGACTTCCGGAAGGACAGATGGGAAATTCTGAGGTCGGACATCTGAATATGGGTGCAGGAAGAATTGTATATCAGGATCTGACTAAAATTACAAAAGCGATTCAGGATGGCGATTTCTTTGAAAATAAAGCTCTTCTTGCAGCTTGTGATAATGTAAAGAGAAACAATAGTGCCCTTCATATGATGGGACTGATGTCTGATGGTGGTGTGCACAGTCATATTGACCACGTAGCAGGACTTCTGGAGCTGGCAAAGAAACAGGGAATTGAAAACGTGTATGTACACTGCTTTCTGGATGGACGTGATACTCCTCCGGCTTCTGGAAAAGAATATGTTGAAAAACTGGAAGCAAAGATGGCTGAAATCGGTGTAGGTAAAGTTGCCAGCATAGCTGGACGTTACTATGCAATGGATAGAGATAATCGCTGGGATCGTGTGGAGAAGGCGTACAGAGCGCTTGTATTTGGAGAAGGTGAGACGACAGAGTCTGCAACAGAAGGGATCCAGGCTTCCTATGATAAAGAGGTGACGGATGAATTTGTACTGCCAACTGTTGTTGTAAAAGACGGAACTCCAATTGCAACTGTAAAGGAAAATGACTCCATGATTTTCTATAATTTCCGTCCTGACAGAGCAAGAGAAATTACAAGGACATTCTGTGATGATGAGTTTTCTGGATTTGACAGGGGAGAGAGAGTAAAGACAACATTTGTATGTTTCACAGAATACGATGTTACGATTAAGAACAAGTTGGTTGCATTTGTGAAAGAAGAAATCACGAATACATTCGGGGAATTTCTTGCAAAGAATGGTTTGAAACAGGCACGTATTGCTGAAACAGAGAAGTATGCGCATGTGACATTTTTCTTCAATGGTGGTGTGGAAGAGCCAAATGAGGGAGAAGACAGGATTCTTGTAAAATCTCCGAAGGTTGCAACCTATGATCTGAAACCGGAGATGAGTGCATATGAAGTGTGTGATAAGTTGACAGAAGCGATTCGCTCCGGGAATTATGATGTGATTATCATTAATTTTGCAAATCCAGATATGGTAGGTCATACTGGTGTGGAGACTGCCGCGATTAAGGCGATTGAAGCAGTGGATGAGTGTGTAGGTAAGACGGTAGAAGCGATTAAGGATGTGGATGGACAGATGTTCATTTGTGCAGACCATGGAAATGCAGAGCAATTGATTGATGATGAGACTGGGGAACCTTTCACCGCTCATACAACGAATCCGGTTCCGTTTATTCTGGTGAACGCGGATCCGGCATATAAGCTTAGAAAGGATGGATGTCTGGCGGATATTGCACCGACATTGATCGAGTTGCTTGGACTCAAGCAGCCGGCAGAGATGACTGGAAAGTCTCTTCTTGTAAAATAAAGATTGAGAGTAACTTTGTGAAAAGACAGGAACTTGTTTAGAAAATTTTCTATTCAAGGTTCTGTCTTTTCTTTTTTATGTTGCATTTAAGGATATGATGTTATATATTTATTGAGGTAAAGAGTGGAAGTGAAAAAGTGTCGTGACGGTGTGTAAAAAGTGGATACACCAGGTCAAGATAGAGAAGGAGATTATAGATGGAAAAGAAACCATTTGTTACGAAGGAACAATTAGATGAGATTGTAAAGAAATATCCGACCCCGTTTCATTTGTATGATGAAAAGGGAATCAGGGAAAATGTAAAAGCATTAAAAGAAGCGTTTTCCTGGAATCCGGGATTTAAAGAATATTTTGCTGTTAAGGCTACTCCAAATCCATATCTGATTCAGCTGCTCAGAGAATATGGTTGTGGATGTGACTGTTCTTCCTATACAGAATTGATGTTGTCTGAGGCGATTGGTATTGTAGGAGACGATATTATGTTTTCGTCCAATGAAACTCCGGCGGAGGAATTTGTATATGCACACAAGCTTGGAGCAATCATCAATCTGGATGATTTTACCCATATTGATTTCCTGGAGAAAGCGATCGGGTATATTCCGGAGACGATCAGCTGTCGTTACAATCCGGGCGGATTGTTCAAGATCAGTAACGATATTATGGATAATCCAGGAGACTCCAAGTATGGAATGACTACGGAACAGATTACCAAGGCTTTTAAGATTTTGAAAGAAAAGGGTGCAAAGGAGTTTGGTATTCATGCATTTCTTGCCAGCAATACGGTGACTAATGATTATTATCCGATGCTTGCAAAAGTATTATTTGAGCAGGCGGTAAAACTTCAGAAAGAGACAGGAGTACACATTAAATTTATCAATCTGTCCGGTGGAATCGGAATTCCGTACACACCAGATCAAGAGCCAAACGATATTCGAGTGATTGGCGATGGGGTACGACGGGTGTATGAAGAAGTGCTTGTCCCGGCAGGAATGGGGGATGTTGCGATTTATACAGAACTGGGACGATATATGATGGGACCATATGGTTGTTTGGTGACAACAGCAATTCATGAGAAGCACACTTATAAAGAGTATATTGGTGTGGATGCGTGTGCAGTTAACCTGATGCGCCCGGCAATGTATGGAGCATATCATCATGTGACAGTCATGGGAAAGGAAGATTGGCATTGTGATCACGTCTATGATGTAGTTGGTTCTCTTTGTGAAAATAATGATAAGTTTGCGATCGACAGAATGCTTCCGAAGATTGATATAGGGGATTATCTGGTGATTCATGATACTGGCGCACATGGATTTTCCATGGGATATAACTACAATGGAAAGCTGAAGTCTGCAGAACTTCTACTGAAAGAGGACGGAGATGTACAGATGATACGACGGGCGGAAACTCCGGCAGATTATTTTGCAACTTTTGATTGCTTTGATATCGGGAAAAAACTCTTGGGTAAAAAATAATTTATAGAAAGAAAAATGATTTTTAGAAAAATGCTTGCAATATGTTTCTGAATATGGTATTATAAAAAACGGTTTGAAGAGGAAATGTTCGAACCGTTGAGCGGATGTGGCGGAATGGCAGACGCACAAGACTCAAAATCTTGCGGGGGTGACCTCGTGTGGGTTCAAGTCCCACCATCCGCAGTCAAAAAGAGCTGGTGATTACGTTGAAAATGTAATCCAGTTCTTTTTTTGTCACTATTGATTTAACACACTAAAGGGGCAAAGTGAAATGATTGAAAAAATTACTGGACATACCATTTTGACGGGGCTTCTTGGAAGTCCTGTGGCACACAGCATTTCTCCAATGATGCATAATGAGGCTTTCAGACAGCTAGGGATGGATTATGTATATCTGGCATTTGATGTGGGAACAGAGAAGCTGGCAGAAGCAGTGTCGGGAATGCGTGCGTTAAACGTGAGAGGGTTTAATCTGACGATGCCAAACAAGAATTTGATGTGTAGCCTTTGCGATAAGTTATCACCGGCTGCGGAAATTATCGGTGCGGTGAATACGGTTATGAATGAAAATGGTGTTCTGACGGGATATACAACAGATGGAACTGGATATATGATGGCGGTGAAAGATGCGGGGCATGATATAATTGGAAAGAAGATCACTCTATTGGGTGCAGGCGGTGCGGGAACATCAATCCTTGTGCAAGCTGCATTGGATGGAGTATCTGAGATTGCAGTATTTAATAGAAAAAGTCCGTTTTTTGAACGTGCACAGAAAATTATAGAGAAGCTAAAAGAAAGAACTTCCTGCAGAATTCGGCTCTATGATTATGAAGAGGAATCTGTGTTGCGGAGAGAAATTGGGGAAAGTTCGATGCTCATCAATGCAACATCAGTCGGAATGGCGCCGAAAACAGATTGTTGTATTTTAGAAGATGCATCCATGTTCCATAACCATTTGGTCGTATCGGATGTGATTTATAATCCGAAGGAGACGAAGCTTCTGAAATTGGCGAAGGAAGCCGGATGCCCCACATTTAACGGGATGTATATGCTTTTGTATCAGGGGGCTGAAGCGTTTAAAATCTGGACCGGACAGGAGATGCCGGTGGAGCTTATCAAAGGGAAG
>JAHHTO010000074.1 GCA_020024595.1 Schaedlerella sp. | reverse complement strand
ATTATGAACTGGCACAAAAGTATATGCCGGATGGTACCTGTGGTGTTATAACGTTTGGACTGAAAGGCGGAAGAGAAGCGGCTGTTGAGATGATGGATAAGTTAAAGATGGTAGCGATCGTGACACATGTAGCGGATGCAAGAAGTTGTGTTCTTCATCCGGCAAGTCATACCCATCGCCAGATGAATGATCAGGAGCTTCTTGAAGCCGGCGTACAGCCGGATCTGATCCGTTTCAGTGTGGGAATTGAAAATGTAAACGATATTATTGCGGATGTCGAGCAGGCATTACAATAAACAAAATGGTATGGATGTATACAATTTGCATCCATACCATTTTTTACATCCTTATTAGCGTTTAAATGCGGAATAAAATACAAACTATTTCACATACTAATCTGAGAGAAAAGAAATGTTTTGCGGGAGGTTTGTATGCGAAAAAACAATATGGAGAATAAGCAGAATACGCAGGAAAAGACGCAGGAGCAACGTGCGGATGAGAGGGAGGAAATAAAAGAAACCGGGACACTTCAACTGGAGAATGGAAAGGAGCGTCATCGGATTCAGCTACTGACTATTATTGGTGAAATCGAAGGTCATGAGTCGGTATCTGGAAATACAAAAGCAACCAAGTATGAACATCTGCTTCCGCGACTGGCAGAAGCAGAAGACAGTGATGATGTGGAAGGAATCTTGATTCTTCTAAATACACTTGGAGGGGATGTCGAGGCGGGACTGGCAATCGCGGAGATGATCGCATCGTTGAGCAAGCCTACAGTATCGCTTGTTCTTGGAGGAAGTCATTCTATCGGAGGTCCGTTAGCAGTTTCTGCAGATTATTCTTTTATTGTACCAAGTGGAACAATGATTGTGCATCCGGTACGTACTAACGGAATGTTCATCGGAGTTTATCAAAGTTATCGCAATATGGAAAAGACACAGGATCGAATCACCGAATTTATTGCGGATCATTCTCGGATCAGCCAGAAACGTCTGGAAGAACTGATGTTAGATCCGACGCAGCTTGTAAAAGATGTAGGTACAATGCTGGAAGGTGAAGATGCTGTCAGAGAAGGTCTGATTGACGAAGTCGGAGGAATCAGTCAGGCAATGAAAAAACTGCATGAGATGATTGATGCCAGACGAAAGCAGCAAGAAGAACACGCAAAAGACACGGAATCGTTGTCGGCGGAATCGTAGTTATCAGGGAAGTTTTTAGGGTGTCTGAAAAATTTTGGTGACAGGTATTTGAAAAAATGTTATACTAACGACAGTATGTTCAAATACCAAGGGGGAACAATAGATGGCTGCAAAGTCAACAAAAAAGACAAAAAATACGAGGGGAAAAACAAAAAAAGAGCAAAAAAATTCAGTCTTGCATGGAGAGATTCTGATACTGGGAGTGTTGGCAATCTGTATTTTTCTTTTGATAAGTAATTTTGGTCTCGGAGGGATCGTAGGGGATATTCTTTCTAAATTATTGTTTGGAATGTTTGGGTGGATTGCCTATATTCTTCCGATTCTGATATTTGGTGTGACTGCATTTCTAATGTCAAACAGAGGCAATGCGCACGCCTACATAAAAGTAGCGGCAGTGATCCTTTTTAGTATTTTACTGACTGCATTTTTGGAGCTGATCATTCATTCTTATGAGCCTGGGACAGCATTGTTAAAGTACTACAGGCAGGCAAGTATTGGGAAAGAGGCTGGCGGATTGTTGGGTGGATGTCTGATTTCGATTTTTTGCCCTGCAATTGGAGTGGTCGGAACTTATGTTGTACTGATTTTACTCATGATGATCTGTTTGATTCTAATTACGGAGAAATCGTTGTTAAAGCCGTTGAGACATGGAAGCAGACGTATGTATGAAGATGCAAAAAAACGGCATGAAACGGTTGCGATTCGTTCTGCCAAACGGAAAGAAGAGCGTCAAAGAACAAAAGCGCTTCGAATAGAAGAAACAGAGGCTATCGATGATTCTGATAAAAAGAGGAATATTCGAAACCAGAAAGTAACAGGAGTTTCTTTTGCAACTACATTGACGGCGGATAAAGGAACTTACAAATCACCGGAAATGCAGGAATTAAATCCGGGGATGGAAAAAGAAGAGGATCCGGTAAAGGCAGAACCAATTCCTTCTTTATTTGAGGAGCAGGAACGACAAGAAGGAATGGAAGATCCAGCGTTTGTTATCAACCGAAGCGAACCTGTAAAGCCAGAAGAAGCGATGGAAATACCCGCATCGGAAGAAGCGGATACGTTTCAATCTGGAACTGTGAAAGCAAAACGAGGAATGCAGGAAATTGAATCTGAATCTATGGCTTTGGAGGCGGAGATAAAAGCCAGAGAAGAGCTGGTGAAAAAGAAATATCGAGTTCCGCCTTTAAATCTTCTGAAGAGAGGAAGAAAAGGGGGAGGTGATTCAGACAGCCATTTGCGTGCAACAGCTATGAAACTTGAACAGACACTTCAGAACTTCGGAGTAAAGGTGCATGTGACGAACGCAAGTTGGGGTCCGTCTGTTACACGATATGAGCTTCAGCCGGAACAGGGGGTCAAGGTCAGCAAGATCGTTGGTCTCGCCGATGATATTAAATTAAATCTGGCGGTGACAGATTTGAGGATCGAAGCACCGATTCCGGGAAAAGCAGCGGTAGGGATTGAAGTGCCGAACAGCGAAAATTCGGCAGTAATGCTAAGAGATTTGCTGGAATCAAAGGAGTTTCAGCAAAGCTCCTCCAAGATCACATTTGCAGTGGGCAAAGATATTGCAGGAAAAGTTGTGATTGCGGACATTGCCAAAATGCCGCATCTGCTTGTAGCGGGATCCACCGGTTCCGGTAAGTCAGTATGTATCAATACATTGATCATGAGTATCATTTATAAATCCGATCCGGAAGATGTGAAACTGATCATGGTGGACCCGAAGGTTGTGGAATTGAGTGTGTATAATGGAATTCCGCATCTTTTGATCCCGGTTGTTACAGATCCGAGAAAGGCTGCTGGTGCACTGAACTGGGCTGTTGCAGAGATGATGAAGCGTTATCAGCTATTTGCAGAATATAATGTCAGAGATCTGAAAGGATTTAATGAAAAGGTTACGCAGATGGAGGCAGGAGAAGAGACTCCAAAGAAAATGCCTCAGATTGTTATTATTGTGGATGAGCTGGCAGATCTGATGATGGTGGCGCCAAAGGATGTGGAAGGTGCGATCTGTCGTCTGGCGCAGCTTGCAAGAGCTGCGGGACTGCATTTGATTCTGGCAACACAGAGACCATCGGTAAATGTTATTACTGGGCTGATCAAGGCAAATATGCCGTCTCGAATCGCATTTGCAGTATCTTCGGGAGTTGACTCAAGAACTATTATTGATATGAACGGAGCAGAGAAGTTGCTTGGAAAGGGTGATATGCTCTTTTATCCAACCGGATATCCGAAGCCGGTCCGTGTACAAGGGTCTTTTGTGTCAGATAAGGAAGTTCAGAAGGTGGTTGAGTATCTCATAGAAAGTTATGGAAATGCAAATTATACGGATGAACTGGAAGCACATATGAATGCAGATTTGGAATCAGAAGGAGTGTCGATTGCAGCGTCCGGGGCTGAAAGTTCAGACAGTCGTGATACATATTTCGTAGATGCAGGAAAACTGATCATTGATAAGGAAAAGGCATCTATTGGTATGCTTCAGAGAATGTTTAAGATAGGTTTTAATCGTGCTGCCCGAATTATGGATCAGCTTGCAGAGGCAGGGGTCGTTGGTCCCGAGGAGGGAACTAAGCCAAGAAAAGTTTTAATGACAAAAGATGAATTTGAGCAGTATTTACAGGAATGCCAGTAATTCATGAAAGATTTTAGCTGAATGTAAAAATAGAACAGATGCAGAAAGCGAGCCGTAACAAAAGTAAATGCAAGGAGGAAAACAGATGAAAACAGATATTCAGATAGCACAAGAGGCAGAAATGCTGCCAATTAGAGATGTGGCTGACATGGCAGGAATTGCAGAGGAGGATTTGGAGTATTACGGAAAGTATAAAGCAAAACTTTCCGAAGAATTCTGGGATAAGATCAAAGAGAATGAAGATGGTAAATTAGTACTTGTAACGGCGATTAATCCGACACCTGCGGGAGAAGGAAAGACAACTATAACTGTCGGATTGGGACAAGCGATGGCAAAGCTGAATAAAAAAGCTGTTATTGCATTGCGTGAACCATCTCTTGGTCCATGTTTTGGTATCAAGGGAGGAGCTGCCGGCGGCGGATATTCACAGGTTGTTCCAATGGATGATCTGAATCTTCATTTTACCGGAGATTTCCATGCAATCACATCTGCCAATAATCTTCTTGCGGCAATGTTGGACAATCATATTCAACAAGGAAACGCACTTCAGATTGACCCAAGACAGGTTGTCTGGAAACGGTGTTTGGATATGAATGACCGAGTGCTGCGCAATGTAGTTGTAGGTCTTGGCAATAAAATGGACGGAATGGTGAGAGAAGACCATTTTGTGATTACGGTTGCATCTGAAATCATGGCGATTCTCTGTCTCGCTGATGACCTTGCTGATTTGAAGCGGCGTCTTGGAAGAATCATTGTTGCTTATAATTTTGCAGGTGATCCAGTAACTGCTGATGATCTGCAGGCGACAGGTGCTATGACCGCATTGCTAAAGGATGCGATCAAACCGAATCTGATCCAGACGCTGGAACATACACCAGCATTGGTGCATGGTGGGCCGTTTGCAAATATTGCACATGGATGCAACAGTGTACGTGCTACAAAGATGGCATTGAAAATGAGTGATATCACGATCACCGAAGCAGGATTTGGAGCAGATCTGGGAGCAGAAAAGTTTATGGATATCAAGTGCCGGAAAGCCGGTCTGAAACCAGATGTGGTAGTTATAGTTGCAACTGTACGCGCTTTGAAGTATAATGGTGGAGTTGCAAAGGCTGATCTGGCAGAGGAAAATCTGGAAGCACTTGCAAAAGGAATTGTTAATTTAGAGAAACATATTGAAAATATTCAGAAGTATGATGTTCCGGTCATCGTAACTTTGAACTCCTTTATTACAGATACAGAAGCTGAGAATGATTACATCCGCAGGTTTTGCAAAGAGCATGGATGTGAGTTTGCACTCGCAGAAGTATGGGAAAAAGGTGGGGAGGGTGGAATTCCTCTGGCAGAAAAGGTGTTGGAAACATTAGAGACAAAAGAAAGTCATTATCATCCACTTTATGAAGATGAACTTTCTTTGAAAGAAAAGATAGAGAAGATTGCTAAGGAAATTTACGGTGCCCGTTCTGTCATCTATGAACCAGCGGCAGAAAAGCAACTTGCTAAGATCGAGTCCATGGGCTTTGGAAATGTACCGGTCTGCATGGCAAAAAACCAGTATTCTCTTTCAGATGATGCAAAGAAACTGGGACGTCCAGAGAATTTTGATATTCATATCCGTGAAGTATATGTGAATGCAGGTGCAGGTTTTGTGGTTGCCTTGACAGGTGCGGTTATGACGATGCCGGGCTTACCAAAAGTACCGGCAGCAAATCATATCGATGTAACAGATGATGGAAAGATTACGGGGCTGTTTTAGAGACTGGTTTGCCGGAATTCTGTATACAGATCACATTAGAGAAATGACGACTCAGAGAGATACAGGAGAAAAATATGACACAATTAATCGACGGAAAGAGGATTTCTGGGGAAATCAAAGAAGAATTAAAAGCAGAAGTGGCGGAAATGAAAGCAGCAGGAAGAGAAATTTGTCTTGCGGTTGTTCAAGTCGGAGAGGATCCGGCCTCAAGCGTATATGTAAATAATAAGAAAAAAGCTTGTGCCTATATCGGAATTCGTTCCGAGGCATATGAGTTGCCTGAGTCTGCAGAAGAGGAAGAACTTCTGGCACTTGTAGAACAGTTGAATATGGATCCGAAAGTAAACGGTATTCTGGTACAGCTTCCACTTCCTGCACATATGGATGCGGATAAAGTGATTCGTACAATTTCCCCGGATAAAGATGTGGATGGATTTCATCCGGTCAGTGTAGGAAGACTCTGGATCGGGGAGAAGGGATTTTGTTCTTGTACCCCTGCCGGAATTATAGAACTTTTGAAGCGTTCAGATATTTCTATTGATGGAAAAGAGTGTGTTATTGTGGGAAGAAGCAATATTGTCGGCAAACCGATGACAGCACTTCTTCTTAGAGAAAATGCAACTGTTACAGTTGCTCATTCTCATACAAAAGATTTAAAAAAGATTACAAAACGTGCAGACATTCTGATTGTCGCAGCAGGAAAGCAACAAATGATTGATGACACCTATGTGAAAGACGGTGCAGTGGTAATTGATGTGGGAATGCATCGAAATGAGCAGAATAAACTGTGCGGAGATGTTGATTTTGAGAAAGTAAAAGATAAAGTGTCTGCGATCACTCCGGTTCCGGGAGGAGTCGGACCAATGACGATTGCAATGCTGATGAACAATTGCGTGGAGACTGCGCGATAACAGGAGGAATTACTCTATGAAATGCACAAATTGTGGTGCGGATATACCAGAAGGTATGCTTATCTGCCCCGATTGTAGAGCAGAAGTACAGATTGTACCGGATTATAATCCGTTAGAAGACGTCCTCACCCGAGAGGTGAGGGGGTCTGTTGAAGATGCAACGAGACCGATTCGACCGGAAGATGTTCGACGATATCGGGAGCGGCTTGGCAGAGAAGCAGGAAATGCGACACGGGTTCTAAGTCAAGGAGAACTAGAAGATATCCGCACAGGACGTTCGAGGAGAAGCGGTAGTCAAACAGAGGTGTGGAAGCAGGGAAGTGGAGTATCCAGAACCCGTGCCATCAGTGGAGTTTATCCAGAAAACCGGGAAATCCGCGGGAGAAGAGTAACCAGTGAAGAGCGTTCTGAGACTGGAAGGATCCGTACCAATACAAGTAATCTTCGCAGAGATGCAGAGGAAAGACGCAGACAGCAGATGCTGAAGAAAAAACGTGCATTAAAAAGGCGTCGCCGTGCAGTCCTTATTGTCCTGTTTCTGTTTTTGTTGATTCTTGGAATTGGAGGGTTTGCAATCTACCAGAATTCTTACGCAGGAGTAGTAAATAAAGGGTATCGTGCACTACAGTTGGGAGAATACAGCTCCGCAGAGCAGACGTTTCAACGAGCAATCAGGAAAGATCCGAAAAAAGCGGATGCATATATTGGAATGGCAGAGATGTATATCCAACAGAAAACAAAAGATAAGGCAGAAGATGTGTTTTTAAAGGCAATTGATTCTCAGCCTGCAAACATAGCTTTGTATCAGGCTGCGATTGATTTTTATATTAAGACCAAGCAAACGGAAAAGATTTCCAGCCTGCTAGAAGGCTGCGGTGAAAATGTACTGGCGGCTGTAAGCGATTATGTTTCTGACATGCCGACGTTCAGTTTGGATGAAGGAACCTATCCAGAGGTGCAGGAAGTTGCTCTTTCTGGCGAAGGTACCATTTATTATACAACAGATGATACGGAACCGACCAAATCCAGTACGAAATATGAGGAGCCGATTCTCTTGAACGAAGGAACAACAACGATAAGGGCTGTGGCGTATAATAAAAAGGGCGTCCCGAGCTTGATCGCAGCCAGAACCTATGTTGTTGAGATCCCGATTGAAGATGCTCCTGCAGTAACACCATCTACTGGTCAGTACATGGTTCCGACGCAGATTACGATTCAGGTGCCAGAAGGTTATAAGGCGTATTATACAATGGACGGAACAACTCCGTCAGCCGGCTCTAATTTGTATACGGAACCAATTGATATGCCTGAAGGAACTACCATATTTTCAGCTGTTCTGATTAGTGATGGCGGAAAAATGACACAGGTAACAAAGCGGAATTATCTGTTGGAATATTGAAATGGAACAGGTAAATTTTATATGACAAGCTGTTGCAAACTAAGGAAGAAAAACTCTTGTATTTATGAACAAAAATACAGGAGTTTTTTTGTGCAATATTTAACTTCGAAATTCTTTGTATTTGCTTGTTTTAGAGAATGTAGAGTGGTATAATTAACATGTTAAAAAAATAACATACAAATACATAAGGAGATGCATTATCATGGGAAGATTTACATTACCAAGAGACGTTTATCATGGAAAGGGATGTCTTGAAGAACTCAAGAACCTGAAAGGAAAGAAGGCTATCCTTGTTGTTGGCGGCGGTTCTATGAAGCGTCAGGGATTTCTTGACAAAGCAGTGAATTATTTGAAAGAAGCAGGGATGGAAGTTGAGCTTTTTGAAGGTGTTGAGCCAGACCCATCAGTTGAGACAGTTATGAAAGGTGCAGAAGTTATGCGTGCTTTCCAGCCTGACTGGATCGTAGCAATGGGCGGCGGTTCTCCGATTGATGCTGCAAAGGCAATGTGGGCATTCTATGAGTATCCGGATGTCACATTTGAAGATCTCTGTATTCCATTCAATTTCCCGGAACTGAGACAGAAAGCAAAGTTCTGCGCAATTCCTTCGACATCAGGAACAGCTACAGAGGTTACAGCGTTCTCAGTAATTACAAACTATCAGACAGGTGTGAAGTATCCACTGGCTGACTTCAATATCACACCGGATGTTGCGATCGTTGACTCTGAACTGGTTGAAGGTCTCCCGGCTAAACAGGTTGCTTACACAGGAATGGATGCTTTGACACATGCAATTGAAGCTTATGTATCTACACTACATTGTGCATATACAGATCCTCTTGCTATTCAGGCCATCGAGATGGTATTCGATTATCTTCCGGCTTCTTTCAGAGGCAATATGGATGCAAGAGCAGAGATGCATAATGCCCAATGTCTTGCAGGTATGGCATTTTCAAATGCATTACTGGGAATTGTACACTCTATGGCACATAAGACAGGAGCTGCATTCTCTACGGGACACATTACACACGGATGTGCAAATGCAATGTATCTTCCATATGTAATCAAATACAACGCAAAAGATCCAGTAGCAGCAAAACGCTATGCAGAGATCGCAAGAAAAGTAGGTCTTCAGGGAGCTTCTGAGAAAGCACTCATTAACAGCCTGTGCGAGAAGATTGATGACTTTAATGTACAGATGAACATTCCGAAGACTCTTAAAGAGTTTGGAATCAATGAAGAGGAGTTTAAAGAGAAGATCGCTAAGATTTCTGAGTTGGCAGTTGGTGATGCTTGTACAGGCTCCAATCCACGTACAATTGATCCTGCAACAATGGAAAAACTCTTCACCTGCATCTACTACGGAACAGAGGTTGATTTCTAAATCGATCATCGGATGGGTCAAATAGGGTGAATGGTAACGGACAGATACTGATGTGGTATCTGTCCGTTTTTGAAAAGAAAAATTATCGTACTATCATATATTTCCAAGAAAAGAATACTTGCGAATCATGAGTGAAAGGGGTATGATAGTGTAAGGGTATTTATTTCAAGGATACAAGGAGGAAAATCATGTATAAGATTTTAAAAGCAGAAAAGCTGGCTGATAAGATTTATCTTATGGATGTAGAAGCACCTCGTGTTGCAAAGCATTGTGAGCCGGGACAGTTTGTGATTGTGAAGATGGATGACAAGGGAGAACGGATTCCATTGACAATCTGTGATTATAACCGTGAAGCAGGTACAATCACGATTGTATTTCAGGAAGTAGGTGCATCTACAGTAAAGATGTCTACACTGAAAGCCGGAGATAGTTTCCGTGATTTTGTAGGACCACTGGGATGTCCATCTGAATTTGTTGGAGAAGATTTAGAGTCTCTCAAGAATAAAAAAATGCTTTTTGTAGCAGGTGGTGTAGGAGCAGCTCCGGTATATCCGCAGGTAAAATGGTTACATGAGCATGGAATCGCAGCGGATGTCGTTTTGGGTGCCAAGACGAAAGATATGGTTATCCTAGAAAAAGAACTGGAAGAGGTTTCCGGTAATTTGTATGTAACAACAGACGATGGTTCTTACGGACGTTCTGGTATGGTAACAGCAGTTGTAGAGGAACTTGTTCAGAATGATGGTAAAAAGTATGATGTCTGTGTAGCGATCGGACCGATGATCATGATGAAGTTCGTATGTCTCTTGACAAAGAAACTGGAAATCCCTACGATTGTCAGCATGAATCCGATTATGGTAGACGGAACCGGAATGTGCGGAGCATGTCGTCTTCAGGTTGGTGATGAGATTAAATTTGCATGTGTAGATGGACCAGAATTTGACGGACATCTGGTAGACTTTGATCAGGCAATGAAGAGAAGTCAAACATATAAAACTGCAGAAGGACGCGCAATGCTGAAACTTCAGGAAGGCGACACGCATCATGGCGGCTGCGGACATTGTGGAGGTGACAACTAATGGGAGATGTATTAAAAAAAGTACCGGTAAGAGAACAGGATCCTAAGGTTCGTGCAACAAATTTCGAGGAAGTCTGCCTTGGATATAATAAAGAAGAGGCAATGGAAGAGGCGACCAGATGTATCAACTGCAAGAATGCAAAATGTATACAGGGGTGTCCTGTATCCATTAATATTCCGGGATTTATCAAGGAAGTAAAAGAAGGTAATATTGAAGAAGCGTATAAAGTAATTGGACAGGCATCTGCGCTCCCTGCTATTTGTGGTCGTGTCTGCCCACAGGAATCTCAGTGTGAAGGACAATGTATTCGTGGTATCAAAGGAGAGCCAGTATCTATTGGTAAGCTGGAACGATTTGTTGCGGATTATGCATTGGAACATGATATCAAACCAGTCGGTGCAAAGAAATTGAACGGACACAAGGTTGCTGTAATTGGTTCCGGTCCGGCAGGTCTGACTTGTGCGGGAGATTTGGCAAAGCTTGGATATGAGGTGACTGTATTTGAGGCACTTCATGAACTGGGCGGCGTACTGGTATATGGAATTCCTGAATTCCGTCTTCCAAAACAGAAGGTTGTTGCAAAAGAAATCGAGAAAGTAAGAGAACTGGGTGTCAAATTTGAAACAAACTTAGTTATCGGAAAATCCACAACGATCGATCAGTTGATCGAAGAAGAAGGATTCGAGGCGGTATTCATTGGATCCGGAGCAGGACTTCCGAAGTTCATGGGAATTCCTGGCGAGAATGCCAACGGTGTGTTCTCTGCGAATGAGTACCTGACCAGAAGTAATCTGATGAAAGCATTTGATGATAGCTATGATACTCCGATTGCGGCAGGAACGAAAGTTGCTGTTGTTGGTGGTGGTAATGTTGCGATGGATGCTGCAAGAACAGCACTCCGTCTTGGTGCAGAAGTACATATCGTATATCGTCGAAGCGAAGAAGAGCTTCCGGCACGAGTAGAAGAAGTACATCATGCAAAAGAAGAGGGAATTATCTTTGATCTTCTGACGAATCCGAAAGAGATTCTTGTAGATGACAAAGGAAATGTTACAGGTATGACGGTGATCAAAATGGAACTTGGTGAGCCAGATGCTTCAGGAAGAAGGCGTCCGGTTGAAGTTCCAGGATCAGAGTATACAATTGATGTGGATACAGTAATCATGTCACTTGGTACTTCTCCGAATCCACTGATCTCCTCTACAACAGAAGGACTGGAAATCAATAAGTGGAAGTGTATTGTAGCAGACGAGAATAACGGACAGACATCCAAAGAGGGTGTATATGCCGGAGGAGATGCTGTTACAGGTGCAGCGACTGTAATTCTGGCTATGGGAGCTGGTAAAGCGGCAGCAAAAGGTATAGATGAGTATCTGAGAGATAAGTAAGAGAATACAGATTAAAAAAAGTGCGGATGTGTGAATGGCTGCGCCCCATAAGGAAGTTTTTAAGAAGAACAGCAGGTATCGGTATATGCCGACACCTGCTGCTTATTTTTCTATACTTTCTCCGGGAGGTTTTAGGAGCATGCTCCTAACGATTGTACTGTTTTATGACTCTTGGGAGTATAAACGGTATGCTCGCTAAGATGATGCAGATGCTTTCACCCTAAAATCTTTCTTCGGATTCTATATTCGTCAGCCTCATAATCGTGAATTTTGATTACCCGAGTGTTAGGTTTATCAAAGTAGGGCGAACAGTATTATACTAAAACTGAAACCCACAGGCTTATGAGTGCATCGTAAATGCCATGGGCAAAAACCAGAGATA
>JAHHTO010000073.1 GCA_020024595.1 Schaedlerella sp. | reverse complement strand
TGCCTATATTCAGAGGGGGTCATTCCTGTTGCAATGTGGAATCGTTCTGCGAAACTTCCTTGATTTTTATATCCAACTGCTTGGGCCACTAAATGGATTGGAATAGAAGTGTTGATGAGCAGTTCTTTTGCTTTGTTGATTCGGATAACTCGCAAGTATTCCGTAATTGACATTTCTTTTTGAATTTTGAAAAGATGAGAAAGCTTATTCTTTCCCATATAAGCAATCTTTTCAATATCACGGATACTGATTTGTTCACTATAATGCTGGTCGATATAGGCCGTTACTTCTCGGATTGCATCCATATCATCATTTTGGATTCCGTCTGTAATATACAGTTCATTTTTTTCATTCCATTGCAGTAAGATTGAAAACAATTCCATTATCTTTGCTTCATAGTACATATCAGCATGACGGGATATAGGGTGGGCCGAAAATATTTGTTTCAAGATGAGTTCTGCATCTGGAATAGTATAACTTTGATCATAACTAAAACAAATACGGAGGAATTTCTCGTAATCCAAATGGTATTTTTGTGTTTGTTCTTTTAAAAAACCAGGGGAAAATGATAAGGAAGCATTTTTTACATGGGTTCCGCTTGAAAAGACTTCAGAGAACCTCCCTTCTGGCATAGAGTAGCTGATGATTTTGTCTCTTGATGAAGAGCCTAAAACATATTTAGCAGTGGGTTCATTTGATAATCCAATTGTAAAAAACTCTGGATGCTGATATTCAGGAGCCATATCCTGAAGCATCTTAAAATCATAGATAGAAACAGAAAATTGATTGCCACTTGAAAATTCCCAACAAAATCCCTCTCCGATTTCAGAATTACAGCAGAAGGTGTTACCACATTGACGATATGAGAATTGATCAGATAAGTGTAATCCAAGTTGCTGAATATAAGGTAACAAAAGTTGCTCAGATAGACTTTTCATAAGTACATCTCCTTAAAAATTTCGGCGATCGTCCTACCTTTTTCGGTGGTTGTCCCCAACCATTGATTTGCTATTGAAGCTACGAATAGAGTGAAGTAAAGTTTAGATAATCGTGTTAGTATTACCTAACAGATTATCACATTATATCATCTCTAAATGAAAAAATAAAGAGGAGGCTTAATAATGAAGAAGAAAAACCTCTTAGCGAGGCTCATGGAATATGCCGGGATTTACAAAATATCTATGGTGTTATCATGGATATTTACTGCAATCAGCGGTGTAATCACAGTGGGTACATATATTTATATATATCGAGCTGCGAACACTGTATTTCTCCATGGAACAAATGTACCGACAAGTGAGTTGGCACATTTTGGCTGGCAGGCTTTCATGGTCATATCCATGGGATTTGGCACTTATGGAGTTGGCTTGTTACTTTCACATCTGACAGCATTCAATATGATGTCCCAAATCCGTATTCGTCTGATTCGACACCTGGAAAAAGTACCCTTGGGTTATTATTCCGAAAATGCCAGTGGTGAGCTGAGAAAGATGATTGAAAAAGGCGTAGAGAGTACAGAGAATTTTGTAGCACATCAAATGCCGGATATGGCTCAATCCTTTGTGATGCCGTTCGTTTTTCTTGTAGGAATGTTCTATTTTGACTGGCAGATGTCACTAATCTGCCTAATCCCGATTGCGATTGGATTTGGAGCATTGTCCATGATGCTTAAAGGAGAAAAAACCGGACTGATTGATCAGTATCAGAAAGCAATGGGGGAAATGAGTGCGGCCGGTGTGGAGTATGTCCGCGGTATTAGTGTTGTAAAGGTGTTTGGGCAGACCGTACATTCTTTCAAACAGTTCTATAAATCTATCGTAAATTATAAAAAGTTTTCTGTGGAGTATGTGATGTCCATGAAAACACCAATGAGCATTTATATTACAGCAGTAAATGGCTTATTCTTTGTATTAATTCCAGCGGGAATCATTTTATATCATGTTTCGGGAAATCCGGAAAGAGCGCTGCACAGCCTTATTTTCTTTGTGATTTTTACGCCATTGGTTTCTACGATTCTAACTCGGATCATGAATTGTTCGTCCAATATGATGATGGCGACACAGGCATTGGATTCTATTGAAGAAATGCTGCATTCCCCTGAGCAGGATTTCAGTGCAACTGCAATTCCAGGTAAGAATCATAGCATTGAATTCAAAGATGTTACTTTCCGCTATAATAAGGAGGCGGAACCGGCACTCAATCACCTTTCTTTTATGGCAAAATCAGGTACGGTAACGGCACTGGTAGGTCCATCAGGAAGTGGAAAATCAACAGTTGCAAATTTAATCGCTCGTTTTTGGGATAACGATCAAGGACAAATTTTGGTTGGAGGACAAGATCTCAAAAAACTTAATTATCAGACATGGATGAAGCAATTCAGTTTTGTATTTCAAGAAAACGAATTACTGAAAATGAGTATTGCTGAAAATGTTTCTTTCTGTAAAAAAGATGCAACAGAAGAGGAAATTTTACAAGCACTACATGAGGCACAGTGTGAGGACATTTTGAAGAAATTGCCTCACGGAATTCATACCGTGATCGGTACAGACGGTGTTTATCTTTCTGGCGGTGAACAGCAACGTATTGCACTTGCAAGGGCTATTTTGCAGGACGCTCCGATTATCTTGCTAGATGAGGCCACTTCATTTGCAGATCCGGAAAATGAACACTTGATCCTGCGGACCCTGGACAAGCTCATGGAAGGAAAAACCGTTATTATGATCGCCCATAGACTTTCTACAGTAGTTGGAGCAGACAATATTATTGTCATGAAAAATGGTACTGTAGCAGAACAAGGAACACATCACGCACTTATCCAAAAAGATGGGATGTATGCGGCTATGTATCGTGAATATAATTCCAGTACTTCTTGGAGAATTGGAGGTGAGGCAAAATGATCAAGAAGATAAAAGAAATTTATTCTCTCACTGATCAGGGCGCGAAAGGAGTACTTGTCGGAATTTTTACAAGTGCACTGCACAATATCAGCATTTTGTTTCCAACCGTTCTTCTTTTTGTAGTTGTATCAGGTTTGCTGTCTCATTATTGGCATGATACTCCAGATTTACCGAATCTGTTCTTTTATTGGGGCGTCGCATTGGTAGTTGCCGGAGTGATTTATTTGATCTATCGGCTGAATTATTCCAAAACATATCAGTCGGCTTATGAGGAGAGCGCAAATACGAGAATTTCGCTAGCTGAAAAATTGAGAAAACTTCCCCTTTCCTATTTCGGGAAGAAAGATCTCAGTGATTTGACTAGCACATTGATGAACGATACTTCTGTGGTAGAACAATCTTTGTCTGGCGATGTCCCTTCGTTGTTTGGCGGTATTCTTTCTAGCGTGTTTGTGATTACTTTACTTTTCTTCTTCAATTGGCAGTTATCTTTGGCATTGTTTGTTACATTGCCGATTGCATTCGGACTTTTTATGCTTAGCTTCAAGATCAGTGATAGGGTGAATTGGAAGAATCGTAATGCAAAGCTGGCTGTCAGTGATGGATTGCAGGAGTTCTTTGACAACATGAAACTGATGCATGCTTCCGAAAAAGCTGAGGAATATCGTACTGGTTTGGAAGATAAAGTCCGCAAGGTGGTTAAGACCTCTATGCTGTACGAAGTTGCGGTTGGTATTTTCATCTGCCTTGCTTATAATATTCTCCGCATTGGACTTGTTTTAGTTATTATCGTAGGTGCAGGACTTTTGGCCAAGGAGACTATCAGTATTTATACGTTCCTGCTGTTTTTATTTGTAGCTTCTCAGGTGTATGATCCATTGACCAACATTATTTTCCGAGCTGGTGAGTTTTTTCATTCTCTGGTCAGTGCAGCAAGGATTCGGGAAATTGAAGAATATCCTCCACAGGAAGGTGATTCGGAAACAAAGCTTACTACTTATGATATTGTTTTTGATCATGTCTCTTTTGCATATAACGAAGGACACAATGTGATCCGTGATATCAGCTTTACCGCAAAGCAAGGGGAAACAACAGCTTTGGTCGGGCCTTCCGGATGCGGAAAAAGTACCATTAGCAGATTGGCATGCCGCTTCTGGGATATCCCGCAGGGAAATGTCTACATTGATGGAAAAGATATCAATAAAATCGATCCGGAGACTCTGCTTCAATCTTTCTCCATTGTATTTCAAGACGTAATCCTTTTTAACGATACGATTTATAATAATATAAAAATCGGGAAGAAGGATGCCACAGAACAAGAAATTTATGAAGCAGCCCGTCTTGCACAATGCGAGGAATTTATTGAAAAACTGCCTGATGGTTATCAGACAATGATTGGAGAAAACGGAAAGACGCTATCTGGAGGTGAACGTCAAAGAATTTCTATTGCCCGTGCCTTTTTGAAAGATGCGCCGATTATCTTGCTGGATGAGGCAACAGCAAGTTTGGATCCGGAAAATGAAACATTGATTCAAGAAGCAATTAGCAGACTGGTTAAAAATAAAACTGTTTTGATGATTGCCCACAGACTTCGTTCCATAGAGAGTTGCGATCAGATTATCGTACTGAACGAAGGAATGATTGCGGAAAGAGGTACACACAAGGAGCTGATGCAAAAAAATGGTCTATACCGTCATATGCTCGAATTACAAAAAGAAAGTTCTGGCTGGAGCCTGAACGCATAAAGGAGGAACTTTATTATGGAAAAAAATTCAAACAAACTACAGGCCAAGGATTTGGTAAATGTGGGGATTTACTCTGCAATCTATCTGGTCATCACGGTACTTTTGTCATTTTTGAGTTTGGTGCCTATTTTTCATCCGCTGCTTACTATCATTTGCCCCATTGCCGGTAGTATACCGTTTATGCTTTTCCTTACCAAAACGAAAAAATTCGGCATGATTACCATTATGGGTGTCATCATGGGGGTTGTGATGATGTTGACCGGTATGGGATACTACTGCCTGATTACAGGTCTTGTTGCAGCACTTATTGCTGATTTCATTGCAAAATCCGGAAGTTATGTGGGTGCCAAAAAGAGTGTTCTTGCATCGGGCGTCTTTAGCCTTTGGTATATCGGAAATTATCTGGCTGTATTTATTACCCGTGAGGCCCACTATCAGCATGTGATTGAGGGATATGGAAAAGCTTATGCCGATACATATATGTCTTTCTACCCGAACTGGATGCTTCCTGTACTGCTGATTTTTTGCTTTATCAGCGGGATTGTTGGAGGGATTTTGGGCAAGAAGATCCTGAAAAAGCATTTCAAAAAAGCTGGAATTGCATGATGAATTGGGAAGTATTAAGTAGTCAGATAAAACGTAAAGGGGTTCGGCTTGATCCGAGAACAAAATTGTTTTTGCTGATCACGATTAGTATTTTAGTAGTTGGCGGTGAGGTCAGCGGTATGATGATAGTCATAAAACCGCTGACTGCTCTTATTCCTTTTCTTTTGCTGTTTACCATTGGAAAGTGGAAACAGGCACTAAGCTTTACTGCTCTTTTTGCCGTACTTTTTTTGAGTGAAATGTTCATTCTGCCATCTATGGGGAAATCCGGATTTTTGCTTCTGTTTTTCTGTGGATTGTTTGGCCGTTTATTACCTGGTGTTGTAATGGGATACTATACAGTTAGCACCACAACGGTAAGCGAATTTATTGCAGCAATGGAACGCATGCATTTAACGCCGAAACTCATTATCCCTTTGGCAGTTATGTTTCGTTTCTTTCCGACTGTAATGGAAGAATATCACGATATTGGTGACGCTATGCGAATGCGCGGAATTCGACTTGGTGGTAAGAAAACTTCTAAAATGCTGGAATACCGATTTATTCCTATGATGATCTGTTCCGTTAAGATCGGCGAGGAATTATCTGCTGCATCATTAACCCGTGGATTGGGAGCACCAATTAAGAGAACGAATATCTGTGAAGTTGGGTTTTATAAGATAGACTTGTTCTTGATCCTGTTTTGTATTTTGATGCTGGGATTAAATCTTCTTCGAGCAGCAGGCGTATTTTAATAAGGAGGTGCTGTCATGCTAGAATTTAGCAATGTTTCATTTTCATACGATGGCTCATCTTTAGTGGGACAAATCAACAATATTACTTTGTCGATTCTAAAGGGACAGGTCGTTCTTATATGCGGGGAATCCGGATGTGGTAAAACAACACTTACAAGACTTATCAACGGCCTTATTCCCAATTATTACGAGGGGAACCTCACCGGAATCGTGTCAGTAGATGGAGAAAAGATTTCTGAAAAAGCACTTTATGAAATCGCTCCTATCGTGGGTTCTGTATTCCAGAATCCAAGAAGTCAGTTTTTTGCAGTGGATACAAATTCGGAATTGGCATTTGGCTGCGAAAATCTTGGATGGCCGGAAGAAAAGATAAAAGAGCGGATGGAACAAATCGTTTCGGAATTTCATATCGAATCTTTGATGAACCGAAGTATTTTTGCCTTGTCAGGAGGCGAAAAGCAGAAAATCGCATGTGCTTCTGTTGCCATGTTAAACCCTGATGTTTTGGTCTTGGATGAACCGTCCTCCAACCTGGATCTTAAATCAATTCGGGAACTCGGGGAAGTGATCCGGATCTGGAAAGACCAGGGGAAAACAATTATTATATCAGAACACAGACTGAGTTATCTGATGGATTTGGCGGATCGAGTTTTGTATATGCAAAATGGGAAAATTACAAAAGATTTATCATTAGAGGAATTTCAGAAGATCCCAAAGGAAGAACTCTCACGTATGGGACTCCGTTCGCTTACACCGATTACATTTCAAAATCACCGGTCAACTAAGGGAATGACGGATGAACAGATTGTTCTGTCAAATTATTGTTTTTCCTATGGAAAGCGGACGGCATTGCAGATTGATCAAATTTCCATTCCTAAAGGTAGCATAGTTGGTATTATTGGCAGCAATGGCGCCGGAAAAACAACACTGGCTCGTTGTTTGTGTGGGTTGGAGAAAAAGGCTTCTGGTGAAGTCCTGATTAATGGAAAATCATATACGGGTAAAAAGAGATTAAATTTGTGCTATATGGTTATGCAAAATCCAAGCCACCAGTTATTTACAGAAGATGTTCTGGATGAAGTGTTGCTTAGTATGGATGACAACGAAGAGAGTCAATCTATTGCTGAAGAAATTCTAAAAAATTTGAATCTCGATACATGGAGTGAACGACATCCGATGTCTTTATCCGGAGGCCAACAGCAACGGGTTGCTATCGCCGGTGCTGTAGCTTCCGGGCGAGAAATTATGATTTTTGATGAACCCACCAGCGGATTGGATTTTCGTCATATGGAAGAGGTTGCAGATGTCTTAGCAAAGCTGCAGGATATGGGGAAAACGCTTTTTATTATTACCCATGATCCTGAATTGATCGAAAGATGTTGTGATTACTTTCTTTTTATCGAAAATGGCACAGTAAAATGGTGCGATGGGTGGAACGAAGAAACCGAAGAAAAATTATCAAGTTTTTTTGACCAGACTCATATAAGAAGCATTTTTTATACTTAGTCCAATTAAGATGTTTCTGACAGCCATTCCGCTATTCTGTGTGTTTCTTATCGTACATGGGACAGTTGTCTGTATCGTGGAAAAATGTAAATTTAGATTTTTTATCATTTTTGTTAAAAAAATATCAAATAGTAATTGACAAATAATTAACGAACAAGTATAATTCAAGATAGAAAGATTGATAAATATTTAACAAATAATACACAGGAGGATTCCATTATGGCAAATAATGCAGAAACTATTCAGATTATCATCGATAATCCGGAAGCTTTAGAAGCAAAGATTAGTGCAATGAAAGAAGCACAGAGAATTTTTGCAGGATTCAGTCAGGAAGAAGTAGACAAAATTTTTAAAGCTGCCGCAACAGCTGCGGATAAAATGCGTATTCCGCTTGCGAAGATGGCTGTTGAAGAGACAGGAATGGGAATTGTAGAAGACAAGGTCATTAAAAATCACTATGCTGCAGAGTATATCTACAATGCATATCGTAACACGAAAACATGTGGTGTGATTGAAGAAGACACCGTGTATGGAATTAAGAAGATTGCAGAGCCTATCGGACTTGTAGCCGCAGTTATTCCTACAACAAACCCGACATCAACAGCAATTTTTAAAACACTGATTGCATTAAAAACAAGAAATGCGATTATTATCAGCCCTCACCCACGTGCTAAAAATTGTACCATTGAAGCTGCAAAAGTAGTTCTTGAAGCAGCAGTAAAAGCAGGAGCGCCGGAAGGGATCATCGGATGGATCGATGTACCAAGCATTGAACTTACAAATCTTGTGATGAAAGAGGCAGATATTATCCTTGCAACAGGCGGACCTGGAATGGTAAAGGCAGCATATTCATCAGGAAAACCTGCACTTGGTGTAGGTGCCGGAAACACACCGGTCATTATTGATGATACAGCAGATATCCGTCTTGCAGTAAACTCTATCATTCATTCTAAAACATTTGATAATGGAATGATCTGTGCTTCTGAGCAGTCAGTAACAGTACTTAGCAGCATTTACGAAGAAGTGAAAAAAGAATTTACATACAGAGGATGCTACTTCTTAAAAAAAGATGAAATTGAAAAAGTAAGAAAAACAATTCTTATCAATGGTGCGTTAAATGCAAAGATCGTTGGGCAGAAAGCAGCAACGATTGCGGAAATGGCGGGAGTGAAAGTTCCAGAAGAGACAAAGATCCTGATCGGTGAAGTAGAATCTGTAGATATCAGCGAAGAATTTGCTCATGAAAAACTTTCACCGGTGCTTGCAATGTATAAGGCAGAAACATTTGATGAGGCAATCGAGAAAGCAGAGAAACTTGTAGCAGATGGCGGATACGGACACACATCTTCACTCTATATTAATACAGGCGAAACAGAAAAAATGGATCAACATGCAGCAGCAATGAAAACATGCCGTATCCTGATCAATACACCATCATCACAGGGAGGCATCGGTGATCTTTATAACTTTAAACTTACACCATCTCTTACACTGGGCTGTGGTTCATGGGGCGGTAACTCTGTATCAGAAAACGTTGGAGTAAAACATCTTATCAATATTAAGACAGTTGCACAGAGGAGAGAAAATATGCTTTGGATGAGAACACCTGAAAAGGTTTACTTTAAGAAAGGATGTACACCGGTTGCACTAGAAGAACTTAGAACAGTCATGAATAAAAAACGTTGCTTCATCGTTACAGATTCATTCTTATATAAAAATGGTTATACGAAATCAATTGAAGATAAATTGGATCAGATGGGGATTGTCCACATGTGTTTTGCAGATGTCGAGCCGGATCCATCTTTAGCATCAGCAAGAGCGGGAGCTAAAGCAATGCAGGCATTTGAACCAGACTGTATTATCGCACTTGGCGGTGGTTCTGCAATGGATGCAGGCAAGATTATGTGGGTTCTTTACGAAAATCCTGATGCAGATTTTGAAGATATGTCCATGGACTTTATGGATATCAGAAAACGAATCTACACATTCCCTAAGATGGGTAAAAAAGCATACTTCATCGCAATTCCTACATCATCGGGTACAGGATCAGAGGTTACACCATTTGCCATTATTACAGACCAGGATACAGGCGTAAAATGGCCACTCGCAGATTATGAGCTTATGCCGAATATGGCAATTGTTGATACAGACAATATGATGACAGCACCAAAAGGACTGACATGTGCATCAGGTATCGATGTTATGACACATGCAATTGAAGCCTACGTATCAGTACTCGCATCAGACTATACAGATAGTCTTGCACTAAAAGCAATCAAACTTGTATTTGACTATCTTCCACGTGCATATAAAAATGGAAATGATGTAGAAGCAAGAGATCATATGGCAAATGCATCATGCATGGCAGGTATGGCTTTTGCAAACGCTTTTCTTGGAGTAAATCATTCTCTTGCTCATAAGCTGGGGGCTTTCCACCATATTCCGCATGGTATTGCAAACGCACTTGTGCTTCTCGATGTTATGAGATACAACAGTGCAGAAGTACCGACAAAAATGGGAACATTTCCACAGTATCAGTATCCTCACACACTTGCACGTTACGCAGAGATCGGACGATTTGTGGGATTAACAGGAAAAGATGATCAGGAAGTATTTGAAAAACTCTTGAAGAAACTGGAAGAACTTATGAAGATCATAGAGATTAAACCATCTATCAGAGATTATAATGTTGATGAAAAATATTTCCTTGACACACTTGATGATATGACAGAGCAGGCATTCAATGATCAGTGTACAGGTGCGAACCCAAGATACCCGCTGATATCAGAACTGAAAGAAATCTATATGAAAGCATATTATAGATAAGAAATTTAAAGGGAGAGGAAGGTATCATAATGGAATTATCAGAAAAAAATATAATCGTTACTCGTCCGTATAAGACTGTATATAAAGATGGAGACCGTATTGTAAAAGTATTTTCAGAAGAGCATGGTAAGGCAAATGTATTTAATGAAGCATTGTGTCATGCAAGAGTAGAAGAGAGTGGTCTTAACATTCCTGAAATCCTCGAAGTTGGATTGGTAGAAGGAAACTGGGCACTTGCTGTCAGATATGTGGAAGGAACTACATTAAAAGAGTTAATGGAACAACATCCGGACAGATTAGAAGAATACATGGAAAAATTTGTAAATCTGCAGATTGAAATGCACAGTAAAAAGGTACCGCTTCTTAATTTCCAGAAAGAGAAACTGGCTCGTAAGATCGGAACATTAAAAGATACGATCGACGCAACAACACGTTATGAATTGTGTACAAGACTTGATTCAGCACCAGATCATACAAAACTCTGCCACGGAGATTTTATGCCGGAAAATGTGATCGTCTCTTCGGACGGAACAATGACAATTGTTGACTGGGCACATGCAACACAGGGAAATGCCGGCGGAGATGCAGCTTCCACTTATCTGAAGTTTGCACTGGAAGATCAGACAAAGGCAGATTGTTATCTTAAGCTCTATTGCAAAAAAAGCGATACTGCAATGCAGTATGTTCAGAAATGGATGCCTGTAGTGGCAGCAGAACAGCTTGCAAGACAGATTCCGGAACAAAAAGAATTCCTTATGAGATGGATCGATATTATTGATTTTCAATAGACTATTTTCTATGTAGATGAGAGGCTGCTATATGTGGCCTCTCTTTTTTGTTACACGAAATTTTAATTGTATAGCTCTCTTTCTGCAAATCACTTTTCGTAGAAAGGAGTCCCCACTCTAAGTATTAAAGACGTATTAGAGTTATGAAATACAAAAGAAATGATTTAAAGATGATAATAAAACATGGTATAATTAGAAAAAATCTTAATTGAATCGGATTACTATTGCTCTGATTTATCTGGTGGTATCTTCTATAAAAAGTGAATTTTATAAATAAATTTGGAATCATATATTGACCTGTACCTTGCGTACAACCTTATATTGTTATTATCAATTATGTGAGGAGGCACTTAAATGCTAATAAATGAAATTTCAGAGAAGGTCGGTATGACAAAGCGTGCAATAAAATATTATGAAGAAAAGCAGTTGATTGCGATAAGAAAAGATGAAAATGGTTATCGAAATTACACAGAGAAGGATGTTGAAAATTTAAAAAAGATCTCTGTCTATCGAAAACTGGGGATAGGAATCGATGATATACGGAATATATTAAAAACAAATGACAAGAGTATATTGCTTAATGTGTATGAGAAAAAAATGGATGAAAAACAATTGCGTGATTCTGAAATTATAGCATTAAAAGCATTTATTGAAAATGAGGATGTAAGTAAAGCTGATGAAATTTTAGATTATCAGACAATTGAGAATGCGATTGAATCTTTGATCCCGGGAGAATGGAATGATTATTTTAAAAATCATTTCAGACCTTTTTTAAAAGAGGGAATAAAAACAGAGGAACAAAGACAGGCGTTAAAAAATTTGTTGAAGTATTGTGACGAAACAACAATTAAGACACCGTTTTTTATGAAGGCAGGCATGAAGTTTTCAGCCGGAATTAATAAAAATCAAAAAACAGCTGAAGAAATGATTTCCTATTATCGGGATATGAGCGATAGTGATTACGAAGTATTAAAGAAAAATGTACTAACCGGTGTAAAAATGAAAAGCGGGATATTAAAATATCATCCGGCGTTTATTGCACAGAGAAGATGGCAGAAAGAATTACAGGATAAAGGTTATAATGACATTTTTATAAAAAATATGAAAGCTTTATCTCCGCAGTATGGTGAGTATAAGGATGCCTTAGATCACATAAATGATAGAATATGT
>JAHHTO010000072.1 GCA_020024595.1 Schaedlerella sp. | reverse complement strand
CGAGTGTTGTTACTCCTGAAATTGAGGATTTCATCCGCATGTGCCTGGACGCTCACCAATGAAGAAGGCCTGCGGAAACAGACGCACACAGCCAAACGAATCTACGACCGGTTGGTAACAGAACAGAATATCACTGGCTCTTACTCCATTGTGCGTCGTGTTGTCCACGAAATGAAAGCTCAATATATCCCTGCTCAAGCGGATATGCCGTTGGAGTACGATCCTGGCGACGCCATTCAGATTGACTAGGGCGAAGCTACCATTTACCTGCAGGGAGAGCGGAAGGTGGTCCAGGTATTCTACGGCTGGTTATGCTATAGCTGTGACATCCTTGTCATGGCCTGCCTTAGCCAGAATGCTGAGAGCTTCCTATGGGCCCAGCAGAAGATGTTTGACTACTTTGGAGGAGTTTCTCGGCGGCTCATCTTTGATAACGACAAGGTCGGAGTCAAGGAGGGATTTGGCCTCCATGCGGTGGCACAAGATTATCACCGGATGTTTGCTGCTCACTATGTATTTGCAACCGATTTCTGTAATGTGGCTAGCAGCAACGAAAAGGGCCTAGTTGAGAATCTGGTTGGTTATGGCCGGAATAACTTCCTGGTTCCGGTTCCCAAAGTAGATTCCATGGACAGCCTGAATGCGCCAAATCAGCCAACGGCTTGAAGCTGGTCGTCCGCAAACGGTCTGAAAATAGTTTAAGAAAGTACACGCTATTCTGTATTTTTAGTAAGAAATATGGTATAATTATGGCATAAAAAGCACAGAAAGAAATGATACAAGTAACCAGGAAATAGTCACCATTTCCCGTACTGTGGGGAGATCATGACTGAGATTGGTACTGAAGTCGTTCGGACTCAGGAAATTATTCCCGGCAGCTTTGCCATACCCTAGGCCATTTCTTATATCATCCCCCAAGGACCCTCTCTTGCTGCTAGCGCAGCAATTCACCTTGTGACTCAAAAGTTTGTTATGGAGTCTCCTCTTTATCGTCAGGAGCAGGAACTGAAGCGTCAGGACATCCCTCTGAGCCGACAGACTACGTCCAACTGGATCTCGGAAACTTCTTGGGTTTATCTAGAGCCGGTGTATGTGCAGTTGCACAGGGAGCTTCTGAAACAGGAGTTTCTCCATGCAGATGGCTATGCGGGCTACTGCAATCTTCCTGAGGAGATTACCGTAGTTGGCTAAAATTTGGCGAGGCGATGAAGTCACTGCCCAAAAACAGTTCTGCAGCACAGGGTCTGGCTTACTGCACCTTGCTGTTTGAGATTGAAAAGAGTTTGGCAGATAAAACACCTACCGAACGGTATAACCGGCGGCTGGAGCAGGTAAAGCCTGTTTTAGACGTTTTCATGGCATGGGCAAATATGAGAAATGCTGTACCCGAATCAGCTTTAGGAAAGACTCTGACCTAGCTGAAGGAGCAGTGACCATATCTGACCAACTACCCGAAAGACGGCAGACTGGAGTCCAGTAACAACCGTGCAGAACGGAGCATGAAACCCTATGTCATTGACCGAAAGAACTCATGTTTGCCATTACGCCCGGCGGAGCCAAGGGTAGTGCAGTGATCTTTACCTTGATCCAGGCAGCCAATACCGCAGATCTCAAAGGTCCAGACACTATCCAGTCCCTGCTTCCCTGGAATGCTCCGGCTGAATGTAGAGTTTAATAACTAATAGCCAAATCCCGGCACCAGATGGTGCCGGGATTGCTTGCTTTATACGCTGTCAGTTTTGACGCTTACTTTTTATGGTTGCAGAGGCATGACTCCAACCTACGGCCTCCGGGTTATGAGAGTGTATTATTATTCATTTAGGTTAGGAATTTCGCTGTTTTATATGGTTATTGCCGCATTTTTAAGCTCATTTATTGAGTAATTTCGAGTACCTGAAAATAACTATACATAAATAAACCCCTAAATAAACCCCTGCCCGTAGGTCTTAAAAAGTTAGAAGTTTGGATTTCTCTGCATTTTGACATTTTCCGGGATTTCAGAACTTTTTAGAAGCAATCAATTCAAGCCAAGATATAGCATAACGCCCCTGTAACTTATCCTTACGGGGCGTTAACTGTTCGGAAACTCCGAACAGCTCAGATACAGATATTGAAAAGTCAGTTTTTATATCTAATTGACATTGGTGAAATTATGTAGACATTAAACAAGTACTCTTCCAGTCCATCTGCAAAATGTAGCAGAAGCGGCAAAGCTGTGTAATAACCCGAAACCTTCTGGTTTGTGTGAATGCGAATGCCTGAATTCAGAAGATTCAAATCAAATGAACTTTCTTCTTTAGCTACCGTGATTTTCTTCAGGCAGTATTCTCCCTCCAGATCATATGCAATTGGGTTTGAACTTAGTCTGTTCGCTTTTTACAATTCAATTATTGGCATACTAGGAGTTTTAAAGGTACCTATGTGCGTGATAGCTGAATCATATTTTCTATATCTCATATTATCAATTTGCTCATCTGTAATGCCCTCAAAATGGATATAGCAATCATAAATATCACGGCCAGCCTTGTTTTGGACAATATTTTTATAAGAATCAATTTTCTCTTCTTCATGCATATATAGCCATACCATATTTTTCTCCAAGAAAAATAATTCTTTATTTTGCGGTTTTAGTCCTTCTTTTTTTATTTTCTGTGCATTATCTAATGTTGTGAAATGAATTAATCCATTTTCTTTGATCTTTTTGCGAATTGTAGAGTTTATTGTATTTTTAGGCAAATGTCTATATCCCATAATGATTAATACTACTATTAGGACCACCATCAGAGAAAGAAACAATTGGCAGATTAGGTTATCGACTAACGAAAACCAATCTACTAGAAGATTCATATTCTTTTCAACCTCCATATTCGAGTTATTCCTGTAGCCCTTTTATGCTCTCTTTCTAATTAGATTCTGATCAAAAACATACTGACCGAGTTCTAATGAAATAACAAATCATTTCAAATCAACTGGAAGAGTTTTATAAGTACTTTGGTTTTGTTATCAATCCCTTTTCATACGGCTGAAATACAGTTCATTTCCTTCAATAAATCTTGGCTTATTAGCATATGCTTGTATGCCTAGGGACTCCGTATAAATACTTCCTTCGTTTGAGCAATACTTTTGAGATTTATTACAAATATTCGCTTGGATTTTTTGCGTTAGTTAGGTCAGACGATAGAGTCTTTCTATTTCTTCTACAGTCTTCCATGCTATTTTTATCTTTAAAATATATAATTGATGCAAACATCGATTTATCGGGTGAAACATCCTTAAAGTATATGGTATACTTCTCGTTCTCTATCTTGTAATCGTCAACTGCGGCATCGCAAATTCCACGAATGCCGTATAACTGCAAGTTAATACCAAACAAATCGATGGAATCCTTTATTTCAAAAATAAAGAAAGCTGGTTTTCCTCGCTTAATGTATTCCGTAAATAATACACGGGTTTCATCCGTAAACACACCGCTTATTGAATTTAACCGCTGCCGTTCCACAGTGGGTTGCCCATAAATTAAGCTCTGATAAATCCGCTCAACAAGGCAAATGGTATGATAATTGATATCCTCCATAGGTAATTTAAAGGAAACATTAAGGAGTTGTTCAATCTTAAGCACCTTTTGCCAAAAGAGTAGAGTATCGTCATCATATCGTTTCATTCCCGTACTGGAAAAAGGTTTCAGAATCGGTGCACCCGCTATTTTTACTGTTCCATCAACGAATGCATTATATATTGACACAGAGTCAACAAGATCAGATACGGATTTTGCCGCCTTGAGATTTAATGATATGGAGAGCTGCATTGTATTTTCACTCTCATCTAGCAAATATCTCAGTATGAAAGCCTCTGTAGGATCTGATTCAAATTTGGCAACCGACACACTCTGGTTTGGCACTCTGCGCACAGTCAATACTTTCTCGCATTCACCACCTTCAACTTTCCAACTGAAAGGATTAGGAAATGGTTTCGGTTCTAAATAGAATGATCCATTACAAAGACGCATATCCTTAAACGGATTTTGTATAAACTTATCCTCAGCCACATCATGACCATTCAAAACAACGATACCAGGCTTTTTATTCTTCATCTGTATCGGTTGCTGAGCATTATACATATAGGCTAATACATCTTCAAATGTAAAGTCTTCGCCAAGTACCTTACGTTGTTCCTTTGTTGGTTCAAAGATTAAATCACTTATTTGGATATCACCATCATCTGATGTGATATGGCAGGTACCATCTTTTTCAGGGATATACTTCAGGCCCTCAGGAAGTGACTTGTTTAGATGCTGTAGAAGCGAATCAGGGATCTTCTTAATATCCTGATTATCCTTTTTCTTGAATGTCTTATCAAAATCCACAAACATTAAAAATCCCCCTTTGAAATGTTCCATACAATAATTTTCGAAATCAATTCGTGCTGAGCAGATTCGTCAATATCAAATTTGAGAATCTCGGATGTTATCTTATTAAGATCCGAAATTTCATCCACAATAATGTATTTAATATCGGAATATTCAAAAGTTAAAGATATGTCAGATAATCCATTCATGGCATTGCTTATTGTTACAAGATTTCCGGTATGTAGGATTTCATCATCAAAAATCACCTGATCGTAATTTTCCATCGTCACATCCGGAACAAATCGCCATTCACATTCATCTGTGTAACACTTTTGTTGACGCTTTTTAGTACGTCTATTTTCAAACAATCCAGCATAAGGTTTACAGTACATAAGATCGTGCAAAATGTAATTCTGTAATTTTTTCTGCGTTGGATTCTTTTTGCTTTTATCTTTTAATGCAGCCTTAAATGCCGTAGTAAAGTCCTTGCAAAGCGGAGAATCGGGATTGATATATCGAACCGGCTGAATTCCCTTTTTCATTCCCCATTCCTTAGAAAAAGCAAGTCCATAATAACCGTACCAATCTAAATGAACACCCAGCTTATGCATATTGATATCACAAAAGCATTTCATAGGGATTGCAATTTCTTTTAAATTACCAAGATGAAGGTAACGAATATTCTCTACGCAATACCTAGGCGATATCATTTTTAAGCGTAATGGCTCTATGATCCAATCCAACTGGTCCACAAATGTGAAAAGTGTGTCAGCTTGAACCGTTGAAGGAACATGCTTACTCTGCTTTTCTTGCTGAACTTTTTGCACATTGTCCAGCATAATCTCTTCGCTTTTTTCCGCAATAGGCATTGAACTATACCTCACAAATCGTTTCATCGCCGCAGATGTTGCGGATCTTCAGACGAAGTGGTTTTTTATCGCTGTGGATGGTACCATCCCAGAAGTTTTTTGTTTTCTGACCATTTCGGATTACAAAGCCTTTTTTGTCGATTTTAATTTCACTGTCAGAGTGCCATTCTCCATCGGCGGCGGTACAGTCCAAACTCAAAAACTCGATTACTTCCAGACCCTCCTCACTGATTTGGAGGGGAGTAAAAGCCTTCTTCGTATTGAGTAAGCACTTGTTATTGTACTCCATAATCTTTCCAAGCACCCGGTCACTGATAAAACGGTCGATGGTGACTCTGAATTCCGGGAACATCCCCTCTGATACTTCCTCGGTGTGGAATTCTGCTTCATCGCCGATTACTACATCGTCCAGTACAGATTTAAGATCCCGAAGTTCAATTTGAACGGTTGTACTATCATCAGCAGCAATAAACTTGCAAATTTCTTCTTCGCTGGTAATGTCAATGTAATACACAATGACCTTCTTGATAGAAGCGTCCAGATCCGGGATTGCCTGATGGATAATTCGATTGATAAGAACCGTATCCAGAAGCTTGGTGGAGCTGTCCATCAAATTGGGAACATACACAGGAACCGTACCTAAGTGGCTGTCGGTAATAGCGCCTTCCCAGAAAGAATCCAGCGAATCCTCATTGCGCAGCCCCGGAATCAGGGATTTGATTTTATCCATTGTCTGGACAGGATTCCGGAACAGCTGAACACCGTCCTTGATTTCCAGTACATCGAATTCTGCTCCATCTGCTTTCAGGCGGTCACGAGCAGTCTGGATGGAATTCAGTCCAATATCACAGTGAATAAAGCGGCGGCCCAATTTGTTGGCAACCGCTGCGGTCACGCCACTGCCACCAAAGAAATCGGCAACAACCATACCTGGATTAGATGATGATTTAAGAATTCTTTCAAGAAGACTTTCGGGTTTTTGAGTAGAGTAGTTGACCGACTCAGCAGCCCTGCCAGCAACATATGCTATATCATCCCAATTATCATTGATGGGGACTCCTGGAAGCTCATCCATGAAAACAATACGACACCGTTTGATAGGTTTTCCATCTTTTCCAAGCCTAATCCGACCATGACTATTGGGCACTTCGGTTTGGGGGGCATTCCACAGCTCCTCAAACTTATCTGGAGATGTACGCCATCTAGCTACAGTGCCATGAAAATCATAAGCTGCCATTTTATTTTGGGGATCAAGCATATTTTCAAATTTATAATATCTTCCCGATGGGGCCTTTGTCCATTCACTAGCAATATACTCTTCGGTATATGGTTTGTATTGAATGTTAAACTGATAGTTTTCTGATTTGCTATAAAAGAAAATACTATCTTTTACTCTGCTATAATTTTGCGTGCTGTCATTATGTGATGCTGTTCTTACCCATGTGATTTCATTTCTGAAATTATCTTCTCCGAAGATTTCATCCAACAGGATTTTTACATAGTGCCCCACATGATAATCCAAATGTACATAGATGCAAGCAGTTTCGCTCATGACGCTCTTGATGGCCATAAGGTTTTCGTACATCCAGCTCAAATACTTTTCCTTATCCCAAATGTCACCGTACATCTTTTCCTCAAAGGATTTCAGGTCTTCGATGTCCAGTTCCTGCTCAGCTTGTGCAATCACTTCTGCCACTTTCGGATTCCGACGAATGTACACCTGCTTTGCATAGTCAGCGCCGCTGGCAAAGGGGGGATCAATATAAACAAGGTCAATTTTTACGCCCTGTTCTTTCAGATAGGCACAGGCAGAGACACACTCGCCACGGATCACCATATTTCCGTCCTTGTTATCGCCAACAGTTTCCTGCTTTTCCACTTCATACAGCGGCATACCACGCTGAATTGTCATAGAAACCTCATCCGCTCCCTGATAGCGCAGAATCCGGTTAAAATTCCCCAAAACCGCTTGCCCCTCAATCGGCTCAGGAATAAAAGGTACATATTTAATCGGCATGGCTCATACTCTCCTTCACATTGTCACACAGAGAACTCCAATTCTCCAATAACGCTGCAGACCTATGCTCAAAAGCATTATTCTTCAATCTGCGTTGTTCACTGATATACTGTGTAGCCAATATAATTGCAAATGCAGCTACAGTTGTCACATCCTGTAAACTCACTACGAGTTTACTAATTGTTTGAAAAGACATGATACAGAAAAATGTTAAGAAGCCAAAAATCGTACACACTTCCGCTACTCGCTCGTATTTCTGGGCTTTTTTGTTATTAGGCTCAAGTTCCTCATCGACTGTTTCATCGTCTTTTATCCTGTGCTCCATGCGACCAATTACATCGTTAAGTATCACTAATTTTTCCTTCAAAAGATCTTCATCGTATCTATCTCTATTTTCTGTGACATATTGCTTTTCAGCTTTTGCCCAGTCGAGCGTTTCCACGGCCTTTACCTTTTCTGCTTCTGTGAATTGCAGCCAAATTCTGATCTGCTGTTTCAAGTATTCTGCATCACTGCTACTGGCATCCGCCACAGCAAAGAACCAGCTGGAAATCGTAATGGCCGAAACAATGGTATGCCACATGGGATAATCACAGATCAACCGAACAAACATACATACGATAATAAAAATGATATATGCCAGCATAAAAAGATTATTTCTTTTCAAGATTGCGCCTCCTTAAAAAATTCAGAAATTTTCTCATGAGTCAGGCGAATACGGTCGTTTTCTGGGAAACTGTCTTCCAGATACAGATAATCGAAGCGGTTGTATCCGAAAGCCGTATTATTCTGCCGGGTAAACTGTCCCTCCATAAAGGTGCGCTTATCCTTGAATGTGGGGTCATTGGCATAAATCCTGCCTTTTGTCTCCACAATGATTGCCTTGTAGATCTGTCCATCCTTGCGCTTAATGATTAAGAAGTCCGGCGTATACATACCTACATAACGCCATGCACCTGCCACCAACTTATAGCACTTAATCTTGAATTCAGTCATTGCCCGATCACCGTTATAATAGACTTCCAAATCCAGCTGTTCTACCTCAGATAGTGCCAGAACTTCATCCAGGAATGTTTGCTCAAAGCTACTGTCCGTACAATAGGGCAGATAATGGAAAGAACGATTTTTCTGTGGATGAGAAGAAATCTGTTTCCGCAGATAATCCAGCATAACCGGGTCGCCGGTTTCCTCTGCCAGTTCGATCATTTTCTGCATCTGAGGACTTACCTTCAATTTCCCTTGATCGTCCTGAATGATTCGCTCTACCACTTTCTGATCAGGAAAATATTCCTTGGGATTTGATGTTGTTACCGTAGGTGTAAAGCCGGTAATATTCAGAAGACTGGATTCCTGCGGAATGAGTTCCTCAGTAGTGGTAAATGTGCAGCGATTCGAAAATGCCTTCCGGATATTTGCTTCAATCGCTTTTCGGTTGTACTTGGAGCTATAGTAGCAGACATGATCTGCCGTATACGTAATCTCTTGAAACAGGGACATTAGTGTGTCTTCATAAGGCTTCAAGTCAGACATGCGCAATGTACCGAAACTACCCTTTACAATATCTCTCAGCCAAGATGTAAATGTGGCCGGGACGGTTCCATACTCTCTGTCATCAACTACAAGATTTGCGGCCTTCATAGTAAAGTCTGTGGTCGTAACGATGGAATCCTTCATTTTGGCATTATCCGCAGCAGCTGGAATATGCTTCTTCGGGTCAGCCGCTTCCAGCTGCAATGTTTCATAATTCACCCGCAGCTGATAAAAATCAATCTTTGGAAGTTTCAGATATTTCGTTCGATCATAACGCTTTAAGATTGTCTGCTGAAAGTCTGCAGTTTCCAAATCCTTGAGGGAGATATGGTGCATCTGTTTCAACTGGGTATTCAGTTTGTCAGCGTTGCTCTCATTCAGATAAATAAGGGCTGTTTCCGGCATGCCCTTTTCAACTTGACGCAGGCAGCGGCAAGAAGTCTGCAACACCATGTTCTTCGGGCAATCGCCCTCCTGAGAAAGAATAATTCCAGTCAGACTGCGGCAATCCCAACCTTCTTTGCCAATCTGAACTAAAAGGATAATCCGAATTTTAGAGATAGGAGTATCCAAGGTATCAAACTGCATTTGACTATCCACTGGTGCAACATATTTCTTCTTTGATTTATCCTTACTGGAGGATTCTCTGTAGAATTTCAAGATACAACTGGGATCAAGGCCGTATTCAGTTACAATACCAGCGACAATCGGATAGACCACTTCTTCCAGTTTTTCAATCGTACCACAGTAAATACCTAATTTTGCCACAAGGCCTCCGGCGTAGGTGGTATCTTTATAGGTATCCAGAAAAGCTCTGACACCTGCATCGATGATGCATCCACTGTCAGGAATATCAGAAATCTTGACAACAGGCCGTTTCAGGAAGTTGCCTACGCCCTCAATTAGAGGGTAATAATAAACTATATTGGTAATTTCAGCTGTTGCTACAGACAATTTCTCTGTAACGGGAATCTTCTCCGCTTTTTCTAAATAGGGTGTACCTGAGAAGCCGACAACAGAGTTTACTGTTTGATTCTGTGCCCACCGATTCACGACAGCACGGAGTTTAATCTCATCGCTGACTGCGTGGTGGACTTCGTCAATAAAAATTGAGAGGCCAGGCAGTTTCCCGATTAAATTACGCAGTTCATTAGCCTGACGATCCTTTTCATCGTCACTATCCTCAAAATAGCTAATCTGGCCTTTAATTTCTTTGATCCGATCAAGGATAACCTTTTCTGCATTGGTAACAGCTACAAGACCAAACAGTTCAGATAAGGGTTGATGGCTCGCAATCTTCTGAACATTGGGATTCTTAGTTTTGTTCGACTTACTGGCTGTTTTTCCCTGATCCAGTATTTCAAAAGAAATCTGCCGTTTTAATTCGGATGCCGCAGGTTCCGGAAGCACCCAGGATGGGTCAAATTTCTGAATTGTTCTCAAGCTGGGAACAACAGAGGACTTTAAGCCAGATGGTGCAAAAACAATAAAATTATGAGCAAAGGCAGGATTTCTGGGTTCCATCCTTGCAAAATACAGATCCAGGTAAATAAAAGTGGCCATCAAATAGGTTTTGCCTGCACCCATAGGAAGACTAAATAGATAATCTGTGTAAGAGATGCCATAAAACGCATCTCGGAAAAACTTAGTATAGTCGATGCTGGAGGGGGCTTTCTTAATCTGCTTCTCCAATTTAGGGGAGACCTGTTCCCCCTCATCATTGGTCATGCAGGCATACTCCAAAAGTGCAGCTGCTGCAGGATTACCTTTCAGGAACTCCCGCACATCTTTTGAAAGCTCCAGGCTATCCAGATTAAGTGTATTGAATTTTCCTCGGGAAAACAGAAGCATCAAAGGCTGACAATCGCATGCTATTTTTAAATATAGATAAGTCTTTATTGCATCGATCTGAGCATCTCGCATTTGACCTTTACGGGTGATATAGGCAATAAGATCAGATACGGGGCATTCAGAAGACATATACCAATTATCTCGGGCCCTCTCTATCATCTTGTAAAACATTATGTTTCCTCCATTTTTCGGAATCATAGATAGTATATCATATCTAAAGATTTTGAGCAATAAATGGTCATAAAACGAATAATATTTTCCATTATTGCGATCATACAGAAATGACTGATATGTAAATAGGATCTGCTGAATCACAAGTCTATTATAGCAATTTCCATACGGCTCAACATCCTACAAAAATTACTCTGATGATGCTTGCAACGAAGGAGAGTAGTCCTACACATAACATTGCTAGAGTTATGCATAACAGCGATCAAGCATCCCGTACATTCGTCAAAAGAAATCTCCTTTGCTATGATGATGCAAGCAAAGGAGGTTTTTACTATGAAATCATTATTTGAGCAAATGGGCGGGACATACATACAGTGCGGAGACTATCTGCTGCCGGATATCGAACTGCCGCCGCAAGAAGAACGACCGATTGGTATCTGGGGGCAGCGGCGCAGGGAGTTTCTTCGGAGCCGTCACAGAGTACAGTACTATAATCTTCTGACGAAAGGCACCCTGTATACGCATCTTGCTGACATCAATGAGCAGGCCGAACAGATGCAGGAAACACTTACCGCACAGATTGCAAAGCAGGAAGGTATTACCGAACAACTCAAGGCAGACGATATGATGGCCTGGGTTGGGGCCATGAACAACATTTCGGAAAGAGTCCGGGAGAGCATCTACGCTGAACTGATCTACAGTTAGGAGGCAGGCTATATGATTCTGGAAGCTCTTTGCAGAGGAAATTACTCTCCACCGGACCTAATCACGCCATCAGATCCAGCTTACTGGGAGGCAAATCATCAGGTGGGCCAGATGATGGATTGCCTAAAATCGCAGCTTAGCGAGCCACACTACAAGCTTGTGGAGCAGCTGGTGGATAAGATTTATTCTGCCCAGTGCTACGAGTGCGAATCCTATTTTAAGTTAGGGTTTGCCTCCGGCATGGTGCTTTTGAACGAGAAGTTCAGGAACAACTCATAATTACAATAGTTAATTGATGGTTATTTTAAAGTCAATTACCATTGCAAACAGGGTGTATCAAAATTTGATACACCCTGTTTTTCTATATATGCTATTAATCTTCATTTATATTCAATCGAAATACGATTGGATAGTGATCAGAAAACTTTATGCTTTGATCTACTATTACATTCGTATATTCATGATGGGTAATAAACTCTATGCTATTTTTTAATAATATATGGTCTATTTGAGTATCATAAGTTGTCGATACCTTCCCTTGGCATATGTCAATGTATCCCTCCGTAACCATAAGATAATTTTTTCTATTGGTTGCAATCTTACAATCGTCACCTGTTTTTTCCTTTATATAATTTCCCGCATTAAAGTCTCCCAACATAATATTTGGATGATAATTGCACTTTTCATCCAAATAGGATCTTAATTCAAATGAATTATGAGCATGAATAGCCAATATTTGTAAATCAGTATTTTTTACTAAAAAAGAAAAATAACAGTTGTTATT
>JAHHTO010000071.1 GCA_020024595.1 Schaedlerella sp. | reverse complement strand
TGTGCTTCCTGTTCTTGGATATACTTTTTTATTGCCGCTTCGTTTAATCCTACTGTACTAACATAATATCCTTCAGCCCAGAAATGACGATTTCCAAATTTATACTTCAAATTTGCGTGTCTATCAAATATCATAAGGGCACTCTTTCCCTTTAAATATCCCATAAATGAAGATACAGTTATTTTCAGTGGAATACTAACCAACATGTGAATGTGATCTGGCATAAGATGACCTTCTAATATTTCAACACCTTTATAACTACATAACTGTATGATGATATCTCTTATATCTGCTTTGTATTGATTATATATTATTTTTCGTCTATACTTTGGTGTGAAGACAATATGATATTTGCACATCCACTTTGTATGTGCAAGCGCGTATTCTTTCTTCGCCATAATTACCTTTCCTTTCTACAATTTAAGCTGGAACAACTTTATTGTAACAGGAAAGGTGATTTTTTGTATAACATTCGATGCGCACCCGCATAGCGGGTGGTTTATTGTTTCGTGGACTACATTTTTCGGAACAATGAAAGAATCCACCCACTCAACAGGCTTAAGCCCATAATGCCAAAACCCCTTGAAAACACTGGGTTTTCAAGGGGTTATAAGCTATTTTATCAATTATCCAAAATTTGGATTAATTACCCATCTGTGCTGCAACTTCAGCTGCAAAGTCTTCATTCTTCTTCTCAAGACCTTCACCTGTCTCAAAACGAACAAACTTTTTAACTGTTACATTAGCATTGTTCTCTTTTGCTACCTTTTCTACATACTTAGCAACTGTCAGATCAGAATCCTGAACATATACCTGATCAAGCAGGCAGATTTCTTTCATCTCTTTGTTCAGACGTCCGATGATCATCTTCTCGATGATGTTATCCGGTTTCTCTGGATTCTCTTTCTTAGCCTGTGCGAGCAGAATTTCTTTTTCTTTATCAAGGAATGTCTGATCTACTTCTGCACGAGATACATACTTCGGAGACATTGCAGCTACCTGCATAGCTACATTCTTCAAGCATGCCTTGATCTCATCATTCACAACATCTGTATCAGCCTCTAACAGAACACCGATACGTCCACCGCCGTGAATATAAGATACTACACATCCGTCAGCAACAACTTTTTCAAATCTTCTGATACTTAAGTTCTCACCGATCACTGCAATTTTCTCTACAAGAGCATCTTTTACAGTCTTCGTGTTATCTGCACCCCATGCCTCAGCCATAAATGCATCCATATCTGCTACATCAGAATCTGCTACCTGATTTACAACTTCCTCAACAAATGACTGGAAATCTGCGTTCTTAGCAACAAAGTCTGTCTCAGAGTTTACTTCTACGATAGCTGCAACTTTATCATCTTTTACTACAGCCTTAACAATACCTTCTGCAGCGATTCTTCCTGCCTTCTTCTCAGCTTTAGCCTGTCCATTTTTTCTCAGGAATTCTACTGCTGCATCCATATCTCCGTTTGTTTCATTGAGAGCCTTTTTGCAGTCCATCATTCCTGCACCTGTCATTTCTCTTAATTCTTTTACCATGCTTGCTGTGATTGCCATGATTTTATTCCTCCTCTTCTTTTTTACGAGCCGTCTATCCTTTATTGATAGTATTATCTTCTGATGATTCGTAATATGATCATATCTATAATATACATGTAGTATTTATAAAGATAATACTAGAAAATGCTTCAACCTGCACTTGTCAGGCTGAAGCATTCAAATCCTTTTTACTCTTCTACAGCCTCTTCTACTGCTTCTTCCTCGTAGTAAACTTCTTCTGCTGCTCCCTGATTTGCCTCAATTACTGCATCCGCCATCTTGGAAACGATCAGTTTCACTGCTCTGATTGCATCATCATTACCCGGAATCACATAATCCAACTCCTCCGGATCACAGTTTGTATCGCAAATACCAATCAATGGAATTCCCAGGGTATGTGCTTCCTGTACACAGATTCTCTCTTTCTTCGGGTCAACGATAAAGATTGCATCTGGAATTCTCTTCATTTCTTTAATACCGCCCAGATTCTTCTCGAGTTTTTCCCACTCTTTTTTCAGTTCAATAACTTCTTTCTTCGGAAGAACATCAAATGTTCCGTCCTCAGCCATTCTCTCAATATCTTTTAATCTCTGAATACGGCTCTGGATTGTCTTGAAGTTAGTCAGCATACCACCAAGCCATCTCTCATTTACATAGAACATTCCACAACGTTCTGCCTCTGTTCTGATTGCATCTTGTGCCTGTTTCTTTGTTCCTACGAACAGGATTGTACCACCTTCTGCAGCAATATCAGCAACTGCTTGATATGCATCATCAACCATTCCTACAGATTTCTGAAGATCAATGATATAGATACCATTTCTCTCTGTGTAAATGTACGGAGCCATCTTAGGGTTCCATCTTCTTGTCTGATGTCCAAAATGAACACCTGCTTCCAAAAGCTGTTTCATTGAAATAACGCTCATTTTTCTTTCCTCCATTTGGTTTTCATCTTCCGTATGCTTTCTTTTCCCTGAGACCGTCTGCTAATACAGGTTTGGCACCGACAGAGACAACCGCATACGTGTTTTTTCACAACATTTGTAGTCTATCATAATTTTCCCTGAAATGCAAGGATTTTCACATAACTAACCGGACATTCAAAAACGAAAGTGAATTTTCTGTTGCCCTAATTCAAACAATTCATTATCATATTTATTCTTTATCATAATTACATGATAAATATGACGAAGAAAAAAATTGGTATCGTTTAGCTATCTTTTTCTTTTTATGGGGATAATTTTAGAGAAAGCAGCAACTCAAACGAGCTACTGCCTTCTCTACTTATGACTGTCTATTTCCCCACAGTCTCTTTATCTTTTGTACTTTCATTCAATCTCTTTTGTATTTTATATGAATTTTTCATTAGTAACGAACATATACCATACCAGATTGCACCGGTCCTACAATAACGCCTACTCCATATGTAGCAGCATGAATCATCTGTCCACCACCAATATAAATACCGCAGTGTCCTTCATTCACACACACATCTCCCGGTTGTGGGTCACTTACTCTTGGCCATCCAAGAAATGTATATGTTGTACCAAGACGACCATAAGAACCTGTCAGACAATAACTTACAAATCCAGAACAGTCAAACGCTCCTGGCGAGCATGCTCCCCATACATATTCAGCTCTTCCTACCCAGCCATATGCACGGTCAACAATTGCATTGCCTGTGCTGACATCATAACTCGGCTCTGCGTAACCACCGCTTTCTGCTCCACTATTTGTTTCAACTGATTCGCTGCTATTGCTGTTTGTTCCCGTCGAGCCCTGATTACTGTTACTATTACTATTATTGTTATTCTGTTGTGCAGCTGCCGCTGCAGCAGCTTCCTGTGCTTTTCTCTGCTCTTCTGCTGCCTTCTCTGCGGCCCGTCTTGCAGCCTCTTGGATCATTGCATCCAAATTGGCAACCTCTGCATTCTTTGACTCAAGAGTCGTAGATAACTCTGACTTCTGAGTCTCATACTGACCTTCAATTTCCTGAAGTTTCGTTTGTTCATTCTCTAAACTAGACTTTAAATTCTGTACTTCCTGAACTGTTTCCTGATATACTTCGAGTTGTTCACGGTCATATGTATGTACTTTCTGTACATATTCTGCCTGTGTCAGAACTTCTGCTATACTTCCTGACGAAAGAATACGCTCCATCGCAGTTCCTTCACCCGACTCATACATATATTTAATACGAAGTTTTAAATCCTCATACTGTTGTTTTTCTTTTTCTTCAGCAACTTTGAGATCTTCCTCTGCCTGAATAATCTCCTGTCCTTTCGCAATTAACTGAAGTTCCAAATCATTCATCTTCTCAATCAGAGAATTCAACTGTAACTGAAGTGAATTTGCTTCATTCTGTGCAGCAGCCTTTTGTGACTCAAGGCTTCCCTGATTATTCTCTGGTGCCGCAAACACAGGAGTGACTGTCATCGCACACGTTAATGTCAGTGCAACTATCGTACGCTGTACTTTCTTCAATTTCATTTTTTCACCTGTCCTTATTATCTATTAATCATCTATGTCCCCACATATATTTTTAATAATACACTACACGACAGAATATTGCAAGAATCTAGTGTTAAAATCATATAAAAAAATGGGGTTTTTGTTAAAATTCGTCAATACACAATTAGCATTATACTAAATCGCACTGCTTTTTGCAATATCTTTTTAACATTTTTGTAACATTATATCATAATAGTATTATTTCTTTCAAATGAATGATTCGGTACTTTATTACAAATTTCTTACTTTAAATTCTCTCTGCGCCTCCCTTTTCTGATCTTTTTTGGCAATATCATCACGCTTATCATACAATTTTTTCCCTTTTGCCAGACCAATTTCCACTTTCACCAGACTTCCACTAAAATATACCCTCAACGGTACAACTGTATTTCCTTTTTCTTTCATTTTCCCAAAAATTTTATCAATCTCTTTTTTATGAAGAAGGAGTTTGCGAACACGCAGCGGATCCTTATTAAAAATATTTCCCTTTTCATATGGACTGATATGCATTCCGTAAATAAACATTTCTCCATTTTCAATCCTGATAAACGCTTCTTTAATACTGCACTTTCCCATCCGAAGTGACTTTACCTCTGTTCCATGGAGGACAATCCCTGCCTCATATTTCTCCAAAATAAAATAATCATGATATGCCTTTTTATTATTTGCTATCAATTTTCCCTCTGTCTTAGCCATAATCTATTTCATTTCCTTTCAAAACAACTCATTATCTCCTGCATCTTCACAAAATTCAAAATCAATCGTTCTCTGCAGCCGATCCACACCTAGCACGCGAATGCGTACAACCTGTCCTAGTTTATATACATTGCGAGTATGTTCACCGATCAATTCATGCTGTTCTTCCCAATATTCATAATGATCATCATACATATTGGTTACATGGACCAACCCTTCAATTGTATTCTGAAGTTCTACATAAGCGCCCCATTTGGTAATACCGGAAATTACTCCCTCAAATTCTTCACCAATGCGTTCTTTCATATATTCTACCTTTTTAAGTTTTACAGTTTCACGTTCAGCTTCTTCCGCACGCCGTTCAGTCTGTCCTGCCTGCATCGCTACTTCTGGAAGGATCTTCTCATAATGAGTAATACGTTCTTCGTTCAGCCGTCCCCGAATATTCTCTTTGATGATCCGGTGTATCTGTAAATCTGGATACCGACGGATAGGAGAAGTAAAATGTGTATAATACTTTGCTGCTAAACCAAAATGTCCTGTATTTTCTGTCGTATATTTGGCCTGTTTCATTGAACGTAAAGTCAATCTGCTGATCAGCGTCTCTTCTGGGGTCCCTTCAACCTTTTCAAGTAATTTCTGCACCTCCATAGGGCGTACTTCATTTCCCACACGTATATGGTACCCAAAATTATTGAGAAAGGTACTCAGTTTTTTCATCTTTTCTTCATCCGGAGCCTCATGGGTTCTGTAAAGGAACGGAAGTTCCCTCCAATAATATTCTTCCGCTACAGTTTCATTTGCCAACAGCATGAAATCCTCAATAATCTTAGTTGCAACATTCCTCTCATAAGGCTTGATATCAATCGGTCTGCCCTGCTCGTCCAGAATCATTTTCGTCTCTGGAAAATCAAAATCAATAGAACCTCGATGCGTTCTGCGTGCCCGTAAAATCCGAGAAAGCTCTTCCATCATTTCAAACATCGGAACAAGCTTCTCATATCGTTTTCTTTCCGCTTCATCCTTCTCTTCCAGAATCTTAGCAACACTTGTATAACTCATTCGTTCTTCTACCCGGATAACCGTCTCAGCAATCAGATGATCGATCACTTCCCCTTTTGGATTCACAGTCATCATACAGCTCAATGCCAATCTGTCTTCTCCTGCATTCAGCGAGCAAATACCGTTAGAAAGCTTATGTGGAAGCATCGGAATCACACGATCCACCAGATATACACTGGTTCCTCTGTTCAATGCCTCTCTGTCTAGCGTACTTCTTTCCTGGACATAATTCGTTACATCTGCAATATGAACTCCAAGCTTATAATTCTCACCGTCTTTTGTCAGCGATACCGCATCATCCAAATCTTTTGCATCTTCCCCGTCAATCGTCACCAGTTGCCAGTCTCGCAAATCCATTCTTCCTGCTCGATCCGCATCCGAAACATCTTTGCCCACACGTTCTGCCTGATTCATAACTCTCTCCGGAAACTCCATCGGCAGATCAAATCCTTTCACAATGGATATAATATCTGTTCCCGGATCATTGATATGCCCAATAATCTCTCTCACAACCCCTTCCGGCTTCAGATGCTCGCCACCGTAGGAAGTCAGTTCCACAACGACCTTATGGCCGGTCATGGCACCTTTTTCTTTTCCTTCCGGAATGTAGATATCATTCAAAATCCGTTGATTGTCCGGCCGTACAAAACCAAAACTCTTACATTTTTCATACAACCCTACAACCTTTGTTGTACTGTGGGACAAGATCTGGACAACTTTCCCCTCTATACGCCTCCCTGCATCCTTTCCACCAGTCACGATAAACTCTACTTCATCTCCCTGAAAAGCACCATTCACATTTTCCTCAGGAATGTACACATCTTCATCTACACCTTCCTGAATCACAAATCCAAAACCGCGTGGGTGCGCCTGAAATATCCCTCTCAAGCGTTTTGCCTGACCTTTTGAATATTTTCCTCTTTTGGAAAGGGATATCTTTCCTTCCTCTTCCAATGCATCAAGAACTTCTTTTAATTCACCCCTCTGTTCCTTTGGCACCTGTAGTATCATTGCAATTTCTTTTATCTTCATCGGAACATAAAAATCATCACAAATAAAATCATAGATTACTTTTTTTCTTTTTTCAAATGTGTTCATCATTAATCTCAATCTCCCCGAATTGGAAAAAAGCACCCTATATCTGATATAGAGTGCTTTGTTATCTTATCTTCTCTTCTTAGTTAAATATGCCCAAGTTCAACACAATTGCAAGTACCATAAACAAAATTGCCAAAAATTTTGTAGACTTCACAAGTGCCCCTTCCATTGAGCGCCCTTTATTCTGTCCCCAATATGAATCTGCCACCCCGCCGATTGTCCCAAGTCCGGCAGACTTTCCTTCTTGAAGAAGAATAATCGCTGATAATGCAATACAATCTATAACAAAAATAATCGTTAAAATAATTTTTAAAATCTCCATGCGTTTACACCTCCTATGGATAAACCTCATTTATTTTATCACAAGGAGTTAGATAAGGCAAGGTTTTCTTCTTATTTCTCCCATTTTTTTGCAACTATACTTTCTACATCTGCTCTTCAATTCTTAACAATTGATTATACTTTGCCACCCGCTCCGTCCGACATGGCGCTCCTGTCTTAATCTGTCCTGCATGGAATGCTACTGCAATATCTGCAATTGTTGTATCTTCAGTTTCCCCAGAACGATGGGAAATAATTGTATGATATCCTGATTTCTGTGCTAATTCAATTGCTTCGATTGCTTCTGTTAATGTCCCAATCTGATTGACTTTAATGAGAATTGCATTAGCAACTCCTTTCTCAATTCCTTGTTTCAACCGTTCTGTATTGGTGACAAATAAGTCATCTCCTACCAGCTGTACTTCACTCCCCAATCTGTTGGTCAGAAGTTTCCATCCATCCCAGTCTTCCTCGTCCAGCGGATCTTCAATGGAACGAATTGGAAACTCCTGCATCAATTCCTGATAATAGTCGATCAATTCTTCTACAGTACGTGTGATTTTCTGCCCTTGCATTCTACTCTCTCCCGGAAACACATACTTTCCGTTCTCTGCATGATACAGTTCAGATGCCGCTACATCCAACGCAATGGCAATGTCTTCCCCCATTTTATATCCAGCTTTTTCCACTGCATTTTTCAAGAATTGTAATGCCTCTTTTGCACCCGGCAAATCAGGGGCAAAGCCACCCTCATCACCCACTGCTGTATTTAATCCCTGCTCTTTTAAAAGTTTTTTCAATGACTGATAAACCTCCGCACACATCCGAAGTCCTTCATGAAAACTCTTTGCACCCACAGGCATAATCATAAATTCCTGTATATCCAGTGTATTATCTGCATGTACTCCACCATTTAAAATATTCATCATCGGAACCGGAAGTTTCTTTGCATTTACACCACCCAAATATTTATAAAGTGGAAGTTTGAGCGCATTCGCTGCCGCATGTGCTGTCGCCAACGATACTCCAAGCAACGCATTTGCGCCAAGATTTTTCTTATTGCTACTTCCATCTGTCTGAACAAGGGCCTGATCAATCCTGGTCTGGTCAAATACATTCAAGCCAATTACCGCATTTGCCAAATGGTCATTGACATGCTGAACTGCACGCTGAACGCCTTTCCCCCCATACCTAAAATCATTATCCCGAAGTTCAACAGCTTCATATTTTCCTGTAGAGGCGCCAGATGGCACAGATGCCCTGCCTACTACATCCTCACCTGCCAGCACCTCTACTTCTATAGTCGGATTTCCGCGAGAATCTAATATTTCTCTTGCGTATACATCTCGAATCGGTAATTGTTGATACATGAATTTAGTTCCTCCTTGCAAATCTCTGATAAAAAATATCCTCAATTAGCAACGTAGCTATTCAGCCACTCTTGTTAATTGAGGATAGTATTCCCAAATATCAAAGTATTCATGTTAGGAAGATGTTTCCTTAATGTCACTTTCTACGATGCTCGTTGTCAACTTCCACTGCCAAACATTCTCCCACGGATTTTATTCCAAATTTCTCGCTGTACATATTCGTATGCTCTATCATAAATAAAAAGACCAACCTGCCCTGTCACGAGTACAACAACTAACATCCACATTGGAAGTTCTCGCACAAAAAGCACTTCTTGAAAGAATAAAACTGCCGGAATATAACTGACATTAAACACAACATATTTTAGTATCCAAAAAAGTTTCTTACGATTCATCCTTTCAGAAACTTTTGCAAATCGCGGCCATGCCAGCTCAATCACCAAAATATAAAATCCCATAGCTGCATAAGAAACCACATAAAATTTATTCGGTGCTACAATCAATCCAAGCATCACGCCTGCCAGATAAAATGCTGTGCCTGTCTTCTCTCCAAATTCTCGCAACACAATTCCCACAAAAAAAGAAGCTGCTGCCAATAAAAACAAGGTACTTGTCTCAATCATGCTGCCCAATAGCATACAGATAACTGTAAGTGCAAGCAACATTCCGCCAAAAGCCATTTTCTTTGCCTTTACATACACGCGCACAAGTCTCCTCCCATACATTCGCACATCTGGTCAGCAATACATAAATCGCAGCACATATTCCCTGTACCACAAGAATTACCACCCATTCCATAAGTGCCTCCATAAGGGTTGTTCTGATATCGCTGCCCCGCCCATTCGAGTTGATTCAAAAGCTGACGATACTGTGGATTCCCCGGCTCCATGTTGACTGCCTGACCAGCATGATCACGTGCCAGAATATTATTGCCAATCCCAGCATTGGCTGCCGCACTCAAATAGTACCACTGTGGTGTGCGGTTCGACATGCGATTCAACACGTTAATGGCATCCCGATAACGCCTGGAATTAATAAAGTTTGCGACCGCCTGTAATTCCACATTCTGCTGAGAACCAGCTGTCTGTCCCCATCCAGACTGATTTCCACCAAACCCACCATAAGTTCCGTATCCGCTTCCACCACTTTCGCGTTCTTTCATAATCAAATCATATGCTTCCTGTACTTCCTTGAATTTCTCTTCTGCAAGATCTGCCAACGGATTGTTCACATTCGCATCTGGATGATACTTTCTTGTCAAATCTCTATATGCACGTTTTACTTCGTCATCTGATGCATTCGGAGAAATCCCCAGCACATCATATGGATTTTTACTCATTGCTTCATTTCCTCACTTTTCTCTTGTAGAGCCCCTTCATTTCTCACCAGCCGACTCTTTTATTGACTACTTTTACCTTTCTCTTTGATTTCTTCTTTTTCTTATGAAATCTTTACCAGCCTAGACTTACCCACGCTGACTTTAAACATCATATACTAAATCCTGTCAATTGTCCAGACTGCCCCCTCAATCTTCATAGAATCTTCACGATTCCTTCTTGGATCTTAATCTGGATTTCCGATAGTATAAATATCCTGTCACATCCGCAAGAAACCATCCGATTGGAACAGCCATCCAAATCCCATTGACCCCGATAGTCGGTATTGCTGACAGCACGTATGCCAGTACCACTCGTGTTCCAAGAGAAATCACTGTCAGCACAAGAGAAATCCCAGGTTTTGTCACAGCTCGGAAATATCCATAAAATAAAAACAAAAATCCGATCAAGCAGTAAAACATCCCCTCAATCCGCAGATAACCTACTCCTACCCGTAAAATCTCTGTCTCAGAAGATTTTAAAAATATCACCATCAACTGCTTTGCAAATAGAACTACTACTGCACTCACCGCCGTGCTAAATAGAAACGAAGTCCTCACTGCACTACGAATCCCTTCGCGAATCCGTTCTTGCTTGCCTGCACCATAATTCTGTGCCACAAAGGTAGAGAATGCATTTCCAAAATCTTGCACCGGGATATAGGCAAAAGAGTCAATCTTTACTGCCACTGAAAATGCTGCCATCACGACAGAACCAAAACAATTCACCAGACCCTGTACCATCAAAATCCCAAAATTCATCACTGACTGCTGTACACAAGTCAATGAAGATAAATGAAAAATCTCCCGTACAATCTCTGGATGCCACTGCATCTCTTTTCGTCTAACTCGAAATTCCGGAAAATATATCAGCGTATAGATCAAAATTCCAATTCCAGAAATATACTGTGCTAACACCGTCGCTTCTGCCGCTCCGCGCACACCTCTTTCTAACACGATAACAAACAATACATCCAGTCCAATATTCAAAACTGATGAAATCCCAAGAAATAAAAGTGGCACTGCGGAATTACCTACTGCTCTTAAAAAAGAAGCAAAGAAATTGTACAAAAATGTCGCTGTAATTCCTGTAAAAATCACCTGGAGATATTCCCGCATCATTCCATAAATATCCAATGGAATCCGTAAAAGATATAAAATCACATCGATTCCTGTAAACACAAACACAGTAATCAAAATTGTAATCCCTCCGATGATGCAGAAAGACAAAAAAAGATTGGATCGCACCTTTTCCATTTCCTTCTTTCCGAAATGAATGGAAAATGCCACTCCGCTTCCCATGCATAATCCCAGTAAAACAGAAGTTAGAAATGTCATCAACGTATAGGAAGATCCCACTGCCGCGAGCGCCTCTTTTCCAACAAACCGTCCGACAATCACCGTATCCACCACATTATAAAGCTGCTGAAGCAGATTTCCAATTATAATAGGAAACGCAAACCACAGCAGTGATTTTGTAATATTTCCGCTCGTCAAATCACGATTCATGATCCACTTCTTTCCGTTTTTCCTGTAATTTATTGTAACGTGTCCACACTCCGGCATATAGGATATTCCGCAAGATATCTGCATCCACAAGACAAGGTAGTCTTTCGAAAGCTGTACTGCTCTCTGCCATCATCATGCAGAGAATTTCTCTGCACCTTTCCTCATAATTGTCAACCTGATTCAACGACCTCAAAGGATTGTAATTCCCGTCTTTTATATCCTGTTCCAAATCTTCATAGGCATCCATGATATAGATAAACTTACCAAGAAAGAACCCTACTTTCCGAAGGGGCTCTTCCCACATATCTTTCTGATATACCAATACTTCTTCCATAAGTCTTCCAAAACACCCTGCAGTTCCATCAATATCATGGGAATTCTCTGCTTCGTAACGTGCGAGTTCCTTCAATTCCCGCTGAATCGCATGGCTCTGGCGAGGATACTTTTTCACCGCGTTCTCTGCCTTTTTACGAATTGCTGCTGTTCCCAGAAGTGCACTGACTTTTTTCTCATCTTGCCAGTCATCCTTCAGATGATAATACGCAAGGATCAGATTCATATCTGCAGCATATTCCGAAAATTCATTCCGCAGCATTACTTGTTTCTTTACTGGATGCACCTTACAGCGATGCATCGAACTTTCAAGCTTCTTTTCATACAAAGAAGTTAATAATATAATCGCAAATGTCATATCATATGTCAGTGTCATCTGTCCCAGACTTCCATGTCGCTCTTTCAACGTCTGACAAAGTCCGCAATAATACGCTTTATATCTTCGGAAATCTTTCATTTTCAATTCCGGTTCACAAACTGTTACATAACCAAACATGATATACTTCCTTTCGTATATATTTCACGATCTGTTCCTCATTTATTATACAC
>JAHHTO010000070.1 GCA_020024595.1 Schaedlerella sp. | reverse complement strand
GTTCTACATTAATCAGTTCGTAGACATTGTTGATATCTTTAAATCTTTCCTCTTCAGAAACAGACTGTTGCTGCTCCTGCATCGCCTCTTCCATTTCGGCAGCCTTGACTGATGCAGCTGCGTTGCCTTCCATCCGCTTCATCAACTGATATCCGCCCAGCATCAAAAGCAGAGAAATCGCACCCAGCTGTATCTTTGGCATCCCCGGGATCACAAGCATAATTGCAAGTGTCGCACCGGTGATCATGATCGCCTTTGGCTGTGCGGTAAACTGCTTGGAGGCATCCTCATTCAAGCTGCCTTCCGATACCGCTCTTGTCACCACCATACCGGTTGCCGTTGAAATCAGAAGCGCCGGAATCTGAGATACCAGACCGTCACCAACAGTTGCAATAGAATAGACCGAAAGGACTTCCGAGAATTCCATACCGGACTGTACGACACCAATGATCATACCGCCAAGGAAGTTGACTGCTGTAATAATCAGAGACATTACAGCATCTCCCTTTACAATCTTGGTAGCACCATCCATGGCTCCATAGAAATCCGCTTCTTTTTGAATTTTATACCGACGTTCTCTTGCCTGCTGTTCATCAATCAATCCGGTACTTAAATCCGCATCAATTGCCATCTGCTTACCGGGCATCGCATCCAAGGTAAAACGGGCAGCTACTTCCGCAACTCGCTCCGCACCCTTGGTGATTACAATAAACTGTACTAATACAATAATAAAGAAAATGATAAATCCAACAACCACATTTCCCTGTAGTACAAAATCACCCATCGCCTGAATCACAGCGCCTGATATTCCCTGATTACCCAGAATATTTCTGGTAGAAGAAATATTAATTCCGATACGGAACAGAGTTGTGATCAGAAGCATGGACGGAAAGATAGAGAATTCCAAAGGTTCTTTAATATTCATACTTATCAGCAGAATAATCAAAGAGATGGAAATATTCAAAATTATCATAACATCCAATATAAATGGATTTAATGGAATGATTAGCAGCAGCACGATCATCACGACTATGATCGCTACTGCATTATTCAGTATTTTCTTCATGTTTACTCCAGACTCTTATTATTCTTTCGGAAGACCTGTACGAGGATTTCTGCCACGACTCCGTAATATTCTGCAGGAATTTCACAGTCTAGCATAGTTGATGCATAAATTCCTCTCGCCAGCGGCTTGTTCTCGATAATCGTAACCCCATTTGCCTCTCCGATCTCCACAATCTTTAAGGCAAGCAAATCCTGACCTTTTGCAACCAGAATCGGTGCATTGTTCTCATGAATGTCATATTTCAAAGCAACCGCAAAATGCGTCGGGTTACGGATGATCACGTCCGCATCCGGAACAGCCTGCATCATTCTGTTCCTTGCACGGCTTCGCTGCAGATTCCTGATTTTTCCTTTGATCTCAGGATTTCCTTCTGTCTGCTTGTACTCTTCCTTCAGTTCCTGCTTAGACATTCTGATTTGCTTTTCATACTCCCATCTCTGATAGAAGTAATCAAATCCGGCGATGGCAACGAAAATCATTCCAATTTTTAAGATCATGGACATTACCATCTCCAATGTATATACCGATGCTGCCATCAGGTTCATGTCCATCATTCTTGCAATGTTCCACATGTCCTTTTTCAGCACTTGATACATCACGATACAAAGAATTGTAATTTTCAGAATCCCTTTCAGTAATTCTACGACATTTTTCATGGAAAACAAATTCTTGATTCCCTTGATGATACTTAAGTTGCTCAGTTTAAACCTTGCAGACTTGGCTGTAAATATAAATCTCGTCTGAACTCCTGTCGCCACGATTGCCACTGCAATCGCAATAAATCCCAACGGAAAAATCCCCTCCGCAAGCACCCTTACTGCATCTGTCCCGATTGCCCTCAGTTGTGGGATCGACAACTCATCTATGAAAAGGGCATTGTTCAGATAATAGATCATATTTTCTCTGACTTCCCTGTATATCGTTGGGAACAAAAACTTTAAACCATAAAACGTTCCAAGCAGCGACGCGACGGCAATCACATCTTTACTGGAAAAGACATGACCTTCTTTCCTTTCATCACGCCGCTTCTTGGGTGTGGCTTTTTCGGTTTTTGAATCATCTGCCATTTGTTCTCACTTCGCTTTCCTCCCTGAAAGTGACCTATTTATAGAAACGTAAGGACCTCCTGTATAGAGTGAATCATCACCGTGATTAGATTGGAAAGAAACTCTCCGATCGGAGATACCAAAAAAATCAGTAAGGCAAGTCCTACGATTACTTTCAATTGAATATTGATCACAAATATATTAATCTGCGGTACAATCTTATTTAGAAGTCCCGCACCGATTTCTATAAGAAATTCTGCTGCCAGAATCGGAAATGAAAACTTCACTCCCATGATGGCACATTCCACAAATAAATCGATCATTCTGACCGCCAGCCCCTGCGTAATGAGGATGCCTCCATAAGGTACAACTTCTGCCGATGTCAGCAGAATCTTCATCAGCGCCAGATGTCCATCCACCGCAAAAAACAACAATACATAAAACGCCTGCAGCAGACTTCCTGTAATTGGAAGCTGTGCATTGCTCTGCGGGTCATATACGGTTGACATCGACAATCCCATCTGAAAGTCCATAATATAGCCGGCATATGTAATGACAAAGAAAAATAATTCCGTTACATACCCAATCACATAACCTACCGCAAACTCCTTAAGAAGCAGAAATCCATATTCCACCGGACTTGCGATATCAAACGCTGTTCCTGACGAAAACGAATAAAGTGCTGTTGTTAAAACAAATATAAATCCCGCTTTTACGATTGCCGGTATGTTTCTTCTGCCAAGTATTGGATTCAGCAATATAAACCCTGACATTCTCATCAAGATCAGTGAAAACAATGTCAGCTGCGCGGTGCTATCAAACAGCATGTTCTATCTCCTTACTGATTTTTTATCCCTGTATCATCCGGAAAATCTGTACGGTAAAATCCTGAAGCGTCTGCAACATTGTTCCACCCGTAAACACCAAGATCAAACCGATCACCAACAGTTTCGGAACAAACGTGATCGTCTGTTCATGAATCTGCGTTGCAGCCTGAATAATGGAAATGATCACTCCAACAAGCATACTGATCACCAAAATGGGACCACCGAGCTGAACCGATAGTACAAATACCTGATACATCAAGTCTAAGACTTCTCCATTGGTCATCTATAACGTCCTTCCCTTCATCGAAAGCTCTTCACAATTGTAGAGAACAATAAATTCCAACCATCTACTGTAATAAACAAAAGCAATTTAAACGGCAATGAAATCATTGCCGGTGGAAGCATGATCATTCCCATTGACATCAGCGTACTAGAAACAATGATATCAATCAGCAGGAATGGAATATATAATAGGAATCCTGCGATAAAAGCCCGCTTCAGCTCGCTTGTCATAAAAGCCGGAACGATAACGGACATCGAAAGATCCTGTGTTGTTTCATCTTCTGCCAACTCCACATCTGCCATATCCATATACAGCTTCAAGGAATTCTTCTCTGTCTGTTTGAGCATAAATCCTTTCAATGGAACCTGTGCCCGTTTCAGTGCTTCTTCCTGCGTAATCTCCTGATTCTTATACGGAGTATACGCATTCGTATTGATGTCCTGAATCACCGGATCCATAATAAATAATGTCAGAAATAACGCAAGTCCCACAAGCACCATATTGGGCGGAGTCTGCTGGATCCCCAACGCATTTCTCAAAAAGGATAGCACGATGACCGTCCTTGTAAAAGAAGTTGTCATGATGACAAAGGAGGGTAAAAGTGCCACAATCGTCAGCATCAATAATATTTCCAATGTAGGGACTTGCCCTCCATTCACATTGATCAATGAATCATACATCTTCCTTTACCTCTCTTTTTTTGTCATCCTTCCCAATTTCGACATAAGTTCCTTAAACTCCGATGTTTTCACAGCACCGTTCCCCACATCCGAATTGAATGAGATCAAATCTTCTTCGCTTAACTCTTTGAGCAGATTTACCTGTTCCGGTGTGACTCCGACCAGCAGATATTTCTCCCCCACCTGCACAACAGCAAGTGATCGATCCTGTCCAACTGCCAAGCGATCGATCATCCGCATATAATGAGAATTCCCGTTTCGGTTCATTCCTCTCCCAACGTATTTACTGCAAACATAACTCAGATAAATAATGAGAACAACTGCCGCAAAAGTCACAATCACATTCCACATAGCTTTCCTTTCTTCCTTGTTGCCTATTCCAGTGTCGGTAAATTCATTTTCATGATCTCTGTGATCCTGATTCCGAAATTATCCTCCACGACAACAACATCACCCTTCGCGATACATTGTCCATTTACAAATAAATCAACCTGTTCCCCTGCCAGCTTGTCCAGTACAACGAGAGATCCCTTTGTAAAGTCCAAGATATCTTTTACAAGCTTTTTGGTTCTTCCGATCTCCACAGAAATCTCCAATGGAACTCCCATGATCAGTTCCATATTCTCTTCCTGCTCTTCCTGAAGAATCTGCGTATTGCCCTTGCTCAGGTTTGGACGTGCAGCCGGCTGCACATTCACGATCTTCGGCTCCGGCGCTTTCTGCTTCTCTTCCATCATCTGCATCATCTGCTGCATCATCTGCATCTGCATCTGCATCATGGACATATCTTGCGCCTGCTGTGGCATTTGTTGCATCTGTGGCATAACCGGTTGAGCCTCCGGTGTCGCTGCTGCAGGTGCCGACGGAGCCGGTTCTGCTGCAGAATCCATTCCTCCACTCAACATCCGTTCAATCTCTTCCTGAGAAAGACTCTGTCCTGATGATGCAGCGTTGTCATTGCTGCTCTCTGCTGCCACAGTCTCCTTTTTCTCTGATTCTTTCGCAGCTGCCTGTGCCACGGCATCATCCGGAAGAAAGCCCTGTACAAGACTCTTTGCCAGACTGATCGGCATAACATTAAAGAATTCACTTTCCAGTTTGTCCGCAATTTTCAGTGAAAATCCAACCACAACCTGTGGCTCATCCTCGGCAAAATATTTGTCCAGAAATTCCTTTTCATTTTTCACTTCAAAAGAAATCGGGGTCGATATATTCACCATTCTCCCCAAGAATTCTGATAATGCAGTAGAAGATGCACCCATCATCTGATTCATGACCTCACATACTGCACTGATATTCATCTCATTTAGCTCAAATTCTTCATCCGTCATGGTCATTCCCATGAGCATTTCCACGATCACTTTTACATCATGCCGTTTCAAAAGCATAATATTGCTTCCTTCCAGCCCTGATATATATGTAATCTCGACCCCTACTGCAGGCTCCACTCTGTCCATTTTGAATTCGTCTCTTCGGACAACATCTACGACAGGAGTGGTAATATCTACCCTGGTATTAAGCATTGTGGAAACTGCAGTAGCAGATGCTCCCAGACTGATATTCAGGATTTCGCCTATGGCGTCTATCTCCAAATCACACAAATTATTAGAACCCATACTGCCCTTTTATCCTCCTATTTCCCGATTTCCAATGCTTTTTGAGCCATCAACTTAATCGCATTAAAAGCCGTGATATTCGCTTCATAAGACCTTGTTGCCGCCATTCCATCGACAGTTTCTTTCACAAGGTCTACATTGGGCATCATAACATACCCATTTTCATTTGCATCCGGATGTTCTGGTCTGTACACCGGCTGCAGATCTCTCTGGTCTTCTGTGATCGCCGACACACGCACGCCGCCTTTAGACGGCATCCCGCCCTCGCTAAAACGACTGCGAAGTTCCATAAGAAATGTTCCCGCAGTGTTCGGTTTTTCTTCCAGAGAAACAATTTTACGGCGATATGGTCCTCCGCTTTCTGTTCTGGTTGTATTTGCATTCGCAATATTTTCAGCTGCCACATCCAGTCTCTGTCTCTGTGCAGTCAGACCAGATGCACTGATATCAAAAGCACTTAAAAAAGACATATTACTACCTCTCTATCTGATCATCCGAGAATCTTCTTAACTGTTGATAAAATACGCTCCGGCTTGAAAGGCTTTACAATAAAATCCTTTGCGCCTGATTTAATAGAGTCCATAACCATTGCTTCCTGTCCCATTGCAGAACACATCACAACCGTTGCTCCTGCATCAAATCCTTTGATTTCCTTTAATGCCTCCAACCCATCTTTGTTCGGCATGGTGATATCCATAAATACCAAGTCTGGTTTCTCTGCCTTATAGGTGTCTACTGCCTGAGCTCCGTCAGCAGCTTCCAAGACATCTGTGTATCCAGCCTGCTCCAATGTTGACTTTAACATCATTCTCATAAATGCCGCATCATCTACTAATAAAATTTTTGCCATTTTCGTATTACCTCTCTTTAAGTTTAATAATTTTTATATGCACAGACAAGGATCTTATCTGTCACTTATACTGCTACATCGCTTTTTACACTCTCTGCGCGATCTTCAATCTTCACTGCTATATTTTTATTGTATACTCCAAGTTTTCCTGTGAACCACGGTTGTCCGGAAATCTGTAGCGATATCTCTGAATCCTGTGGCTTATTCAAATCTATGATATCACCTACATGGAGATTATAGACATCATCCAGATTTACTTTGGCTACTCCAAGTTGTGCCGTCACTTCCATCTCAGACTCTTTGATGCTTTCCATAATCTCTTCTTTATTATTTCTATTCGCAGTCTCACCGTCTTGATCTGCAAGATGTTTTGTTTTTTCTATAATCTCAAAGATATTAAACAGAAGCGTTCCGGGGATACAGATATTCATTGCCCCCTCCATATCCTCTCCCATAGAAATCTTCAACATAACGATGACAACCGTCTCATCTACGCTGATTCCCTGAAACATACTCGGGTTCTCTTCGATTCTGTCGAATTCAATATCCATATGGATATAGGTACGCCAGACATCCTTTGTAATCCGCGTTAGATGTTGAATAATACTTTCATATAGTGCGATCTCTATATCTGTATAAACATAAGATCCGTCTACTTGTGTATCCATCCCGGTTCCACCCAGCATCTTATCAATCATGACGCCCATAAGAACCGGCGAAACATGAAATACCATCGGTGGGTTTTTTGGATATTCGGGAATCTCCACTTTTGCAAGTGCGATGATATCTGTTTCATTTAATGCATTTCCAAATTCATAATACCGCTGCTCTTCTACGCCTACTACCTGTACCTCACTGGCAACACGAAATAACCCATTGATCTGTGAAGTTGCAATTCTAGAATAGTTATCATAAACACTTCGAAGCAGTTTCAATTTATCTTTGGTGTATTTCTTCGGACTGTAAAAATCATATTTTCTATATTTCTGTTTGGGCTGCGGCTCTTTCTCGACGCTTTTCTCCTCATCTGTATTATTCATAGAATTCAGTAAAGCGTCTATCTGACTCTGTGACAGCACATCTGCCATTGTTTGAACACCTGCCTTTGCTAGTTTTATTGATTCATGCTTTTATAATATTCATCCAGACTCTTCTGTACCGAATGGTTCTTCGTAATAATAATCTCAACTCTTCGGTTTTTTGAGCGATTCTCCGGTGTATCAAAAGGGGCGATCGGTCTGAACTGCCCATATCCTACTGACACCAGCTTCTCTGCTGATACCAGACTCTTTTCCTGTAGATACGCCGTTACCTTCGCCGCTCTTTCTGCGGAAAGGATTCGGTCACTTTCCACATCATTCTGCCTGTCCGGATATGCCTGCGTTGTATGTCCCAGCACCTGAATCTCCTGAATGACATCCTTTGCAGGGGTTAGTGCCATAGCAAAGCTGTCCAGAATCACTTTTCCTTCATCTCGGATTACAGAACTGTCCCCATCAAAGAAGACCGTATCGCTGAATCGTACAAATGTATAGCCATCCCCTTTGTACAAATTCACCTGTGATTCAATGCCTGCCTCCTGTACTGCTGCCTTCAACTGTTCATACAAATCATCAAACATCTCATCTTCATTCTCTGCTATTGAACCGGGAACGTCCTCGCTCCCCTGTTCTGTTGTCTCCGTCACAATCTGGCTGACTTCCTTTGCGTCCGGATTAAAACTTTTTACCAACTGGATCCATTTTGACTGATCAACAGAAGAAATGGAATATAGTAACACAAAAAAACATAACAGCAGTGTCACCATATCACCGTAGGTATCCATCCAGTTGGCTCCGCCCTCCTGGTTCTTTTTCCGCCTGCTTTTTTTCATACTATCTCACCCGATTTACTTCTTTTTCTTCTTGTTCCCTTTCTTCTTGTCGTTTCCGTCTTCGCTTCCTTCAGCTCCCATGATCTTGTCTCTCTCCTTCTTACCTAAGTAAGTAAGAAGCTTCTCTTTTAGGAACTTCGGATTGTCTCCCGCCTGAATCGCCAGAATTCCTTCGATCATGATCTCCTTATACAGCAACTCTTCTTCGTTTCTGACACGAAGCTTCTTTGCAATTGGAGAGAAGAACATATTGGCAAGAAGCACTCCATAAAATGTTGTGATCAATGCAGTTGCCATGTTCGGACCAATCGAAGAAGATCCGCCACTGTCAAGATCCATATCTTTCAGCATGTTTACCAGTCCAACCAATGTACCAATCATACCAAAGGCGGGTGCATAACTGGATGCCTTCTCGTAAATCCCCAGAGACTCTTCGTGTCTCTGACTCATCAGATCCAGTTCATTCTCCATCATACTGCGAACTTCCTCCGGCTCTGTTGCATCTACGATCAGCATGATCCCCTGCCGAAAAAAAGCATCTTCCTGTTCATCTGCCTTCTCCTCCAGCGCAAGCAGTCCGCTCTTTCTTGCGATCTGTGCCATCTCTACCAAGCTATCGACCAGATTGCTTACGTTGTACCGCTTGCCCTGGAATAATATCTTGATATGCTTTACGGTATCCTTCAGCATACCAAACGGATAACTCGCCACTACCGCAGACAACGTACCACCAATTACGATCGCCATACTGGCAGGATCCCAAAAGTTCCCCATATTCTTAGGGCTGATTCCGACAAATATAACTAGAGTCATTCCGATTACTAAGCCTATAATACTGGTTAAGTCCATTACACCGCCTCCATTATCTCATTCGTTTCGATCTATCGTTCAACGTAGTTCCGGATTTTTCCGTTGTACTCGATTGTTTTCCTAATTATCTCATCTGCATCTTCTTTTACAATATAGAACTTTCCATTCATCATAATTATTTTTGATTCCGGGATCAGTTCGATTGACTCAATCTGTCCACTATTCACTATAATCTTCTCATTGTTCAATTTCGTTAGCATTATCATATCATATTTCTCCCCTTTTTCCTATATCGACAGGATATGTTTTTATCCGACATTCAAGATCTCATTTCAGCGGGAGGAGGGTCAAGCCTCCCGCCCCTGAAATACATTTCACATGACCTGCGATTATCGTTTCATATTCACAAGTTCTTCCAGCATCTGGTCTGTAACTGTTATAATCTTTGAGTTTGCCTGATATCCTCTCTGTGTGGTGATCATCTGTGAAAACTCATTTGCCAAATCCACATTTGCCATTTCCAGATAGTTTCCTCGAATCGTACCTGCGGCTCCACCGTTTGGCTTCAGATGATCGACATTACCGGCGTTTGGTCCTACATTGTAATAGTATCCGCTAGTCTTCTCCAGACCGTTCGGGTTCTCTACTGTAATCAGTGCCAGCTGACCAATGGCGATGGAACGCTCCAGTGTATCTACACCCATAACCGTACCATCTTCGTTGATCTTGTAACTCTGGATATTGTACGGCATTCCGGTATCCGGATCCGTTGGGATTCTGATCGTAGACAGCTCGTCTGAATAAACTGCATCAATCCCTGGAACACGGTCGGCACCAGCTACGGTCTGCTTGAAGTTGTCCGCAGCATTTCCTGTCGTATTCTTACCACTCCATGCATCTGAGATTTTATTCGGGTCTCCCGGATCACCTGTACCACCAGCAATGGTGCCAGTTTTATTGGATTTAATGCTGATATTAACGGTCTTCTTCGCTTCATCATAATTATCTAAGTTGATGGTAAACCCTTCAAAATGACCGCCCTTTTTGGTCATCTGCGCGATCCAGTCCTGAACCTGTCCTTTAAAATCCGCCTTGGTAGACTCAATCTTCTGACCACCAATCTCAACTTCAAATTTACCACCATTTGGATTTACAGCGACCGTCGCATTCTTAATCTCCCACTGGTTTGATGTTGCCGGTTTTTCCGGGATTCCGGTTCCGTCCTGCAGTGCGTAACCATACACATAACTTCCCATGTTATCTACCAGATATCCGTTACCATCCACGCTGAAGATACCGATTCTGGAAAGATTCAGACCAGAGTCTGCCACATTGGTAAAGCTTCCGTTTACCATATTTCCCACAAGGAAGAATCCTGTTCCGTCAATCATACAGTCCAGCGGATTGGAAGACGGAGCCGGCGCTCCTGTTCCGAAAGATGGGGAAATTGATCCGGCTGTTACACCATATCCTACCTGAGAAGCATTCTTTCCGCCGGCGCCTCCGCCCAAGTCATTTCCTGCTGAACCATTGATGGATGTTGCATACATCGAATCTGCAAAGTTAAAGCTCTGTGTTTTGTATCCCCATGTGTTTACATTGGCGATATTGTTACCGATTACATCTAGTTTTGACTGATGTGTCTTGAGTCCTGCGACTCCTGCAATCATTGATCTGACCATGTTCTTATCTCCTTTTGTACATTTTCACTGTCTCCTTGACTGTCATTCAGACAGCCACCAGGCTTCCATAATGGTCCAGCCTATATAATGACAGCACTGTCAATATTGGTAAATATATTTTCTTTCATTTCTGCGTCATTCATCGTAGTTACGATTAGATTGTGAGGGACGTTTACTATAAACGCTCCGTCCTTTCCTATGATCACTACATCTCTGGCGCCTTTTAGTTTTGCCTTTTCAACTGCCTGATTCAAATCTGTCATCAAGCGGTCTGAAACTACAATTCCCCGCTCCTGTACTCTCTGCGCTGCATGCTTGGAAAATCGGATCCCGTCTGTTTTCTCCAGCTCTGTCTGCAGCATGTTTGCAAAAGATTTGTCTGATTTTTTCTGCACAGCAGCATGAGACAACTGCAATGCACCCACATTCGTGAGTTTTTGAATTTCATTCATTTTCATCATCCTATCTTTATCTCTGCCTAACGCCTCTTTTCAGAACCACTTGGCTTCTCTGTACCCGTTGTTCCCTCTTCCGGTTTCTCCGGCTTCGGTTTCTCGTCATTCTTCGGGACATCACCTACACTCATAATCTGTGACAGGCTGTACTTTTTGCCGTTGATATAAACAGACTGCGCGCCTGTCAGGTCTACACCTGTAACGACACCCTTGAGTTCACCGTTCACCTTTCCATTATCATCCAAAGTCGCCACAGTCACTTCTTTTCCAAGCATTCCGGTAGAATAGGTTGTCAACGTTACCTGAGAAAGATTGTTTGTAACCACTCCGAAATTGGCGATCGCATTTGACACCTGAGTCATTGCATTCATCGTTGCCATCTGGGTCATCTGATTCATCATTTCACTGTTGCTCATCGGATTGGTCATGTCCTGATACTGAAGCTGTGCTGCCATAAGCTGCCAAAAATCATCCATAGACATCTCTCCGTTCGTCGGAGCAACTTCTTGTCTCTGATACTGCTCTTGCAGTGCCTGACTGTTTCCTCTAATCTCACTGATCGGCATCTTTCTCCTCCTTTCTTATCTTAGTCCTAACCTCAGTTCCTGCAGGAATCTGCCCTGTCCGGCTGTTCTCATTTTTTCCTGCTCTTCCTTCTGTCTGCGCTGTTCAGAATCTCTTCCTGCATGGTCGTTGTCCTGCTGTTCCTGCCAGAGGTTCTCTGTTTCCTGCTTCTCCACATAGACCTCGGTCGGTTTTCCAAGATTTTGCTCCATCACAGACCCGATTTCTCTTGCACTCTGTGCCAGAAGTTCCATCGTTCTTTTCTCTGAACAGAGAATAGAAACGGTACTGACTCCTTCTTCATACAGAACTCGAACAACAATCTTCCCAAGATGCTCGGGAGTCACTTGAATTTCAAATTCATTCTGTCCTTTTGCTGTTCTGACAAGAAGCTGCTTTGTCAGCTCCTGTGGCAATTCCTCCGGTTTTGTCACATGCATCACCTGTTGCGCTGATACTTTGCTTTTCGCACCAGAGAAGCCTTTTACCGAACCGGCTGACTCATAGATCCCCTTTGTCAAGTCCACCATCTCTGTGTCTCGACGGTTGCTTTCCTCCTGATCTGTAGTCACCCGTTCTTCCTTATTTTCTTCTTTTGCCACAGCCATTCCTGCTGTCTGCTCTGTAGGGAGAACATCCACCTTTTTCCCTGCACCCAGAAGATTCTCTGTACTGCCAGCCTCTGCTTCTTCTACTTTCATTTCCGGTGGCAACTGGATCCCTTCTGTCTTCGGATTCCTTTCTGTTGTCGCTACCTGCGTTGGCATCTGTACATTCTGCTGCATCTGCTCT
>JAHHTO010000007.1 GCA_020024595.1 Schaedlerella sp. | reverse complement strand
CTGTTGCGGTGTGCATTGCGGCTGGAGAAAATACGGAGAATGAACTGAGAAGTAGATTCTCACTGTTTTATGTCATCCGAACAAGTAAAACGAAATATTGTTTAGGGAAAGTAGCAGGTCTTTGGATGTCTGGTGGATTGATGGTGAGTTTTGCAATGCTAATCTTACTTTTTGTTAGTATTGGAGGCTTTTCACGTTTCCCATCATTGAGTACAAATGAAAGCAATATAACAATCTTAGTTGGACAAGTAGTAGTGAGTTTTTGGAGGATGTTTTTAGATGGGGCATTTTGGGCACTTGTGGGAGGAGCCGCAGCAGTGGCTACAAGAAATAGATATATGGCATATGCTGTTCCGTTTATCCTATATTATGTATTAACTGTTTTCCAAGAACGATATTATCCCAATCTATTTTTTCTAAGCCCGAGGTATTGGGTGGCACCTATTTATTATGGAAATTTATTTTGTGTCGGAATTTTGCTAGCAGGCAATTTTCTAATAGCTTTTTTCTCAATACATTTGATAAAAAGGAGGTTGGAACATGCTTAAAGCGAAGCAGGTGTTTCAAATCGCAAAGCAAAACTTTAGTGGTTGGAATAGAAGCCCAAGAATATGGATGACTTTCTTCCTTGCATTTGTTCTGTGTCTTATGATGTCAGATGAAATAATTTCTCAAGCGGTACGTTATGAGATGATATTGCAAATAGTGGAACCATTTATCTGGACTTATGGAGATGCAACATCGGTGATGTTATCGTCTCTTTTATTAACATTGCTTTTTGCAGATATGCCTTTTATCAATCAAGAAACACCATATTGGCTCATTCGTACAAGCAGAAATGTATGGTTGGCGGGTCAGGTGCTTTATGTTGTAGTGGCTACTGTTCTGTATAATGTATTCTTGTTGGTAGTATTAGGAATTATGGCAATGCCATTTGCGTATTGGGGAAATGTTTGGAGTGAAACTGCGGCAATGTTAGGATATGGAGGTGGAGAAAGTATTACTATACCAGTTTCTATTAAGACTATGGAAAGTTCGTCACCATACGAATGTATGATTTCTGTTTTTGCATTAATGTTGCTTTATTCATTGGTAATAACATGTTTCATGCTATGTTTGAATTTGATGGCAGGAAATATGGCAGGTGTATTAGGAGCCTTTGGTGTAAATCTATATGGAATACTATTGAATCCTTCTTTTATTCAAAAAATATTTCACTTTACAGGAAATCTTTCTTATAAAGCCAATATTTTGTGTGGTTGGTTATCGCCATTAAATCACGCGACGTTCCCAATGCACAATTTTGGATATGATTGTTTGCCAAAGCTGTGGAATAGTATGCTGATATTTGGAATCGTGATTTTAGGATTGATTTTTATATCGAGAGAAAAAATACGTCATTATAATTTTACTTTCATACAGATGGATGAATAAGGAGAAGCTCATGGAATATGCAGTTAAAATAGAAAACCTAAAGAAGTCTTTTGGTAAAGAAGTTGTGTTAAATGGAATTACACATCTTTTTGAAAAAGGAAAAATTCATGGAATTATGGGATTTAATGGATCAGGTAAAACTGTAATGTTTAAATGTATTTGTGGATTTTTAAGCCCAGATGAAGGGAAGATTTATGTAAATGGTAAATTGATTGGAAAAGATGTAGATTTTCCACAATCGATTGGTATCATCATAGAGAATCCGGGTTTCCTTATAGAATTAAGTGGATTTGAGAATCTTAGAAGATTAGCGGATTTGAATAAAATTGTTTCTACAGAAGAAATAAGAAATACTATGCAAATAGTGGGGTTAGACCCAAATTCCAAAAAGAAAGTGGGACAATATTCTTTGGGAATGAGAGAGAGACTCGGAATTGCGCAAGCAATTATGGAAAATCCGGATTTATTGATTTTAGATGAACCATTTAATGGATTAGATAAACGTGGTGCAGAGGATGTATATGTTCTGTTCAAGAACTTGCAGAAACAAGGAAAGACGATTATATTTGCAGCACACAATATGATGGAAATAGAGGGGGTGTGTGATACAATCTGCGAAATGGATGCGGGTATGTTGACGCGCGTGAAATAAATCGTAAGTCGAGGGAAATTCATATTTTTCTTTATCATAATTTTATTTATGGAAACAGGAAAGGCAGTTGATTTCGATTAAGAAATTGATTGCCTTTTTTTATAAAAAAACAATGAAAATTAATACTTTTCGTACATAACATGATATATTAAATAGTAAGAAAGAAACAGAAAATAAAGCGGATGACAGGAGAAAAATGCAGGGAGAGATTCTATGTCTGGATTCGTACGTTTGAAAGAGATTACAAAGATTTACAAGATGGGTGAAATTGAAATTCACGCGGTGGACGGCATTAACTTTGAGATTGAGAAAGGTGAGTTTGTGGTTATTGTAGGCCCCAGTGGTGCAGGAAAGACAACTGTCTTGAATCTCCTGGGAGGGATGGATACAGCTACGAGCGGTACGATTATGGTAGATGGATCAGATATTACGAAGTATAGTGAGCGGCAGCTTACGGGATATCGACGGAATGATATCGGGTTCGTGTTCCAATTCTACAATCTGGTACCAAATCTGACAGCAAAAGAGAATGTGGAACTGGCATTGCAGATTTGCAAGAATCCGCTGGATGCGCGTACCGTACTGGAAGATGTAGGGCTTGGAAATCGTCTGGATAACTTTCCGGCACAGCTTTCCGGCGGGGAACAGCAGCGAGTGTCAATTGCCCGCGCACTGGCAAAGAATCCGAAGCTACTACTTTGCGATGAGCCAACAGGGGCATTGGACTATAATACGGGCAAGTCGATACTTCAGCTTTTGCAAGATATGTGTAGGGAAAAGGGAATGACTGTGATTGTTATCACACATAATTCAGCACTGGCTCCGATGGCAGATCGTCTGATCAAAATTAGGAACGGAAAAGTATCTAGTGTGGAAAGAAACAAATTTCCGATGTCAATTGCAGATATTGAATGGTAGGGATACATATGAAGAAAAGGGCACTTAGAAAAGAGTTTTATATGGAAATCCGCAGAAGTCTCGGTCGTTTTTTGTCTATTTTCTTTATCGTGGCGATCGGTGTTGCGTTCTTTTCTGGAATTCGTGCTACCGAGCCGGATATGCGATATTCCGGGGATAAATATTTTGATGACAATCATTTAATGGATATTCAGGTGAGAAGTACCCTAGGGTTGTCAGAAAATGATGTGAAAGCATTGAAAGCTGTGGAGGGAGTCGGAAAAGTAGAAGCTGGTTATTCTGTTGATGCCCTCTGTATGAAAAATGATAGTCAGGTTGCGGTACATATCATGTCTATACTTCCGACGTTGAATACATTAACCGTGGAAAACGGGCGTTTACCAGAAGCGGAAGATGAATGTGTGATAGATGCGGATTTTCTTCCTGGAAGTGGGTATCAAATCGGAGACGTGATTCAGATATCATCAGGAACAGACGATGCCATTACAGAAACACTGACAACTGATCAGTTCAAGATTGTAGGAACTGTCAGCAGTCCATGTTATATTTCTTTCGGAAGAGGAAGCACGAATATCGGAACAGGAAGCGTAGAAGGATTCATCAGCGTGTCGGAAGACAGTTTTAAAATGGACGTATATACGGAACTGTATGTGGCTGCGAGTGGCGCAAAAGAGCTGATTGCATTTACAGATGAATACGATGAGCGTGTAAGCGAAGTGGTGAAGAATGTAGAGGGCATTAAGGAAGAACAGCAAAAGGCACGCAGAGAGGAAATTGTGAATGAAGCACGATCAGAGTTGGAAGATGGGCGTAAAGAGCTGGAAGATGCGAAGAAAAAGGCCGGAGAAGAATTAGCAGAGGCAAAAAAACAGTTGGATGATGGCCGGGGAAAGTTAAATAGCGGAAGAGAACAGATCGTGTCATCTCGTACAGAGTTAGAAAATTCCCGAGCAACGTTGATCTCCGGTCAGAATGAGCTGAGTGCGAATTGTGCTGCGTTGGATGCACAGCAGACAGAATTAAATGGCAAGCAGGCAGAATTAAATGTGCAGAAGGAAGAACTGAATAAACAACAAGCATCTCTGGATGTGCAGAGGACACCCTTAGAGGAAAAGCAGGCACAGATAGATATACAGAGGGAACAGCTAAACCAGAAGCAGGCAGAATTGGATCAGGCAAAAGTACTTGTAACACAGCTCCGGTCTGAAAATGAGGGACTTTATACGGAAGTTGCAACGTTGACTGCAGCGATAGAGAATCTGCAGACAGAGATAAGTGTACTGCAGGAGGAGTTAAATAGGCTTGATCCGGGTATTTTGGAAGAAGCGGAAAGAATAGAAGAGCTGCATGCTCTAATGTCGGAAAAGACACAGGAAATGGGGACCGCTCAGACGCAAGTTGATACGGATCATGCGCAGATTGCTGCAAATACTGCAGTGATCGGTGAAGTTCAGCCAACTTTGGAGCCGGGACAGCAGCAAATCAATACAGGATCCGCAGCGTTGGAAGCTGCACAGAAAGAGTTGGATAAAGGCTGGGAAATGGTGAATGCCGGTCAGCAGGCGATAGATGGTTACTGGAAACAGCTGAATGCTGGACAACAGCAGATTTTGGATGGTCAGGTTCAGATTGATGCGGCAAAGGCACAATTGGAAGCTGTTCGGATACAGATTGATGCAGGCTGGGTACAATTGACACAGGGAGAAAGTCAGCTTGCAGAAGCAGAGAATGAAATTGCAAAGAATGAACAGGCATTAAATAATGCACAAAAAGAATACAATACAGAGAAGTCCAAATCTGATACAAAAATTGCAGAGGCTGAAGCAGACATCAAGGATGCAGAAAAGGAAATCAGCAAAATTGAAAATGCCAAGTGGTATATTTATGACAGAGAACATCTTAGTGATTATTCTGGATATGGAGAGAACGCAGACCGGATGCGTGCCATTGGCAAGGTGTTTCCGGTATTGTTCTTTTTGGTAGCGGCATTGATCAGTCTGACAACAATGACACGTATGGTAGAGGAGCAGCGGACGCAGATCGGTACGCTGAAGGCTCTTGGATATGGTCGCTTCTCAATAGCGGCAAAATATTGGGGATATGCCTTTCTTGCGACAGTAACAGGATGTGTTCTGGGAGTATTGTTCGGAGAAAAAGTGTTCCCATACATTATTATCTATGCGTATGGAATCATCTATCGGCATATGGATACGTTTGTCATTCCGTATGATCTGGGATATGCACTGATGGCATCTTTGACGGCTATGGTATGTACGGTTCTGGCAACGGTATTTTCCTGTTATAAAGAACTTAGAGAGCAGGCGGCAGAGCTGATGCGTCCGCCAACCCCGAAGCAGGGAAAGCGGGTTCTTCTGGAGCAGGTTCCAGTTATCTGGGGGAAACTGAGCTTTACATGGAAAGCGACCATCCGAAATCTGGTACGTTATAAGAAGAGATTCTTCATGACTATTTTTGGGATAAGTGGCTGTATGGCACTTCTTCTGGTAGGGTTTGGACTGAAAGATTCCATTTTTAATATTGGAGTTCTTCAATATCATGAACTGCAGCTGCATGATGGCAATATTATTCTGAATACCGATGCTTCTAAAGAAGTGCAGACAGCAGCGATCCAAGAGTTGAAGAAGGATTCCAGAGTAAAAGGAACGGCAATGAATCTACTGAAACAAGTGGAAATCGGAAATGGAAAGGAATGGAAAGATGTCTATTTAAATGTAGCAGAGAATACAAAAGAATTTTCAGATTTTGTTATATTCCGTGATCGTCTGACAAAGGAGAATTATCTACTGGATGACGAGGGTGTGATTCTGACTGAAAAGATGGCGAAACAATTGGATGTAGAGCCAGGGGATACAATTTACATGAAAGATGATGTGAAAGGAGAGATTCCGTATACGATATCTGCAGTCTGTGAGAATTATCTACAGCATTTTGTTTATATGACATCTGATTTGTATGAAAAAGGATACAAAGAAGCACCGGAGTACAATTCGGTTTATTTTGCTGTCAAAGAAGGTGAGAAAGACCAGATTCAGGCAGTCGGAGAAGAGGTACTCAGGGAAGAAGGTGCGCTGAGTGTATCCTATGCAACTGGAATAGAATCACAGTTGGATGATATGTTGGGAAGTTTGAATATTGTGATTGTGGTATTGGTGATATCTGCTGGGATGTTGGCATTTGTTGTATTGTATAATCTGAACAATATTAATATCACGGAGCGGAAAAGAGAGCTGGCAACGTTGAAAGTGCTCGGTTTCTATCCGATGGAAGTTGCGGAGTATGTGTACAGAGAAAATATAATCCTTACGATTATTGGTGGATTGGTCGGAATGATCTTAGGAAAGCTGCTTCACAGATTTATTATTATAACAGTAGAGGTTGAGTCTACCATGTTTGGAAGGAATATTGATATCAGTAGTTTTGTTTATGGATTTCTGATTACAGTTGGTTTCTCTGTTCTAGTGAATGCCGTCATGTATTTCAAATTGAAGAAGATTGATATGGTAGAATCTTTAAAGAGTGTGGAATAATGAATGTAAAGTGAAAGATAGGTGTACCGTATATATGTCTCTTAAGGGAATTCTGATTATGAGTTCACAAAAGAGACATATATTTTTTATATAATCATTGCATAAGATGTGAAAATACAGATATGACAAAAGAAAAATGTAAAATGAGCTGTATATAGCAGTATGAAAAGGAGCCGGGATTATGGATAGAGTAAAGATTTTGGTTGTAGATGATGAAAGTAGGATGCGTAAACTTGTAAAGGACTTTCTTGTGAGAGAGGGGTATGTGGTACTGGAAGCCGGTGACGGTATGGAAGCGATGGATTTGTTTTATGAAGACAAAGAAATTGCACTTGTGATTCTGGATGTGATGATGCCGAAGATGGACGGTTGGCAGGTATGCAGGGAGATCCGTCAGCATTCCAGTATTCCGGTTATTATGCTGACAGCCCGCTCCGAAGAGCGGGATGAACTGCAGGGATTTGAACTTGGTGTAGATGAGTATATTTCCAAACCTTTCAGCCCCAAAATCCTAGTAGCAAGGGTGGAAGCAATTTTGAGACGTACTTTGGGAACAGATAAAAGCGAGCTTCTGTATGCAGGCGGAATTGAAATTGACAAGGCGGCACATCAGGTGACGATCGATGGACAAGCAATAGAATTAAGTTATAAGGAATTTGAACTATTGTCCTATTTTGTGGAAAATCAAGGGATTGCACTTTCTCGTGAAAAAATTTTGAACAATGTCTGGAATTATGACTATTTTGGAGATGCAAGAACCATTGATACTCATGTGAAAAAGTTAAGAAGTAAACTGGGAGATAGGGGCGATTATATCAAGACAATCTGGGGAATGGGTTATAAATTTGAGGTGGAGCAATGAAAAACATGAAGAAATCAATCAAAAAGCAGATGGTTGCAGTCTTTTTGGGATTGATTGTGTTTATTCTGGGATTGATTTTTACTGTAAATAATAATTTTCTGGAGCATTATTATAGATCGAGAAAGACTATCGAAATGCAGGAAATATATCGGATTATCGATCAGTCATTGAAAAATGGCACCTTAAATGATGAAAATGTGCAGGCATCTGTCTGGAGAAAAATCCAAAGAAATAATATCTTTCTTCTTGTAATGAATGAGCAAAATGAGGTTGTTTTGTACACGGAACAGGAACAGTATGGTTCGATGTATGTTCAGTTAATGGGATATATTTTTGGCAAAAACACAGGAAATCCACTTGTTACAACAGAGCGGTATAATATATATGAGGCAGACAGACCGGATAACAGTGGAGGATACCTGGAAATGTATGGTATTCTTTCAGACGATTATCTTTTCCTAATGCAAACGCCTCTGGCAAGTATTCAGGATAGTGCGCGGATTGCCAATCGTTTCATGGTCTATGTAGGGTGTACTGCATTGATTTTGGGTGCATTGTTTGTGTGGTTCTTTTCTAAGCGGATTACTGATCCAATTCTGGAACTGGCTGAATTGTCCCAGCGAATGGCCAATCTGGATTTTGATGCTAGGTATACAAGTGGTGGAGGAGATGAAATTGGAATTCTTGGTGAGAATTTTAATAGCATGTCCAAAAAGCTGGAGGAAACAATATCAGAGTTAAAAACTGCAAACAATAAGCTGCAGAAGGATATTGAGCAAAAGGAAAAGATAGAAAACATGCGAAATGAATTTCTTGGAAATGTTTCTCATGAACTGAAAACACCGATTGCATTGATTCAGGGATATGCAGAAGGACTGAAAGAGGGGGTCATTGATGACCCTGAAAGCAGAGAATTTTATTGTGATGTCATTATGGATGAAGCAGATAAGATGAATCAGATGGTGAAGAATCTTCTTGTCTTGAATCAGCTGGAATTTGGCGCGGATGAGCTGGATGTGCAGAGGTTTGATGTAGTGCGTCTGATTCGAGGAGTGTTGGCAAGCTGCGAAATTTTGATTCAGCAGGCAGGAGCATCTGTTGATTTTATTGCAGATGAGGAAGTCTGTGTCTGGGCGGATGAGTTCAAGACGGAGCAGGTGATCCGTAATTATCTGACGAATGCGATTCATCATGTCGATTTTGAAAAGAGAATTGAAATCAGAGTGATTCATAAAGGGGATACGGTGCGTATTACTGTATTTAACAGCGGGAAACCGATTCCAGATGAAGATATTGGGAAGCTCTGGGATAAGTTCTATAAGGTAGATAAGGCGCACACTAGAGAGTATGGAGGTAACGGTATTGGACTTTCGATTGTGAAAGCCATTATGGAATCGCTCCATCAGGATTATGGTGTGAATAATTTTGATAATGGGGTAGAATTCTGGTTTGAGCTGGATGCGAAATGCTTGAAATAAAGTCAGAAATAGTGTACAATGCAGCTATTTAGTTGAATGTGATAGCAAGTCGGAGCGGAGTTGTCCGCCTGACAGGACAGGAGGCGGGAAAATGATAGCAATTATTGATTATGATGCAGGTAATATCAAGAGCGTGGAGAAGGCACTGCAGTTTCTTGGACAAGATGTGAAAATAACAGCATGCCCACAGGAGATTCTGACAGCGGACAAAGTAATTCTTCCAGGAGTGGGGGCATTTGGTGATGCTATGGAGAATTTAAAATGTCGCGGGCTGGATCAGGTGATCCGTCAGGTCACAGAGAAAGGAACCCCATTCTTGGGGATCTGTCTGGGACTGCAACTTTTGTTTGAACGAAGCGATGAGACACCTGGGATAGAAGGTCTGGGAATCCTGTCGGGAGAGATTTTGAGGATTCCGGCAGAGGGAGGATTAAAAATCCCACATATTGGCTGGAATTCTCTGCATCTGGAAAACAATGGAAGACTGTTTAAAAATATTGAAGAACAGGCGTATGTTTATTTTGTACATTCGTACTATCTGAAGGCAAAGGAAGAAGACTGTGTGAAGGCATCTGCAGAGTATGGTACGCATATTCATGCATCGGTTGAGAAAGGAAATATTTTTGCCTGCCAATTCCATCCGGAGAAAAGTGGAGATATAGGGTTGAAGATATTGAAAAACTTTGTGGAGTTGGATTAGGAGGGTTGGATCATGCATACAAAACGAATTATTCCGTGTCTGGATGTGCATAACGGACGGGTGGTAAAAGGTGTTAATTTTGTAGATTTGAAGGATGCCGGAGATCCGGTGGAAATTGCAAAGGCTTATGATAAAGCAGGTGCAGATGAACTGGTGTTTTTGGATATCACAGCTACTTCGGATGGGAGAGATACAGTGGTAGATTTGGTTCGGAAAGTAGCAGAGAGCGTGTTTATTCCATTTACCGTGGGAGGTGGCATCCGTTCTGTGGATGATTTTCGTGCATTGCTAAGGGAAGGAGCGGACAAGATTTCTATTAATTCATCCGCGATCAATACACCGGAGTTGATTCATGACGCTGCAGAAAAGTTCGGAAGTCAGTGCGTAGTGGTGGCTATTGATGCAAAGAAGCGTCTGGATGGAAGTGGATGGAATGTATATAAAAGCGGTGGTCGTGTGGATACAGGACTGGATGTTGTGGAATGGGCAAAAAAAGTGGAGTGTCTTGGAGCCGGTGAAATCTTGCTGACGAGTATGGATGGTGATGGTACCAAGTCAGGATATGACTTAGAAGTAACACGAGCGGTTGCGGAGACAGTATCTATTCCGGTGATTGCCTCCGGGGGAGCCGGAAAGCTGGAACATTTTAAAGAAGCGTTTACAGATGGAAAAGCAGATGCGGCTCTGGCAGCGTCACTGTTTCATTATAAAGAACTGGAAATACGGGATGTAAAAGAATATCTTAAAAAAGAAGGGATTTCTGTACGGCTGTAGAGATAGGAAAAGGGAACAAAAGCAGAGTGGTAAAGGGGGAATTGGATCATGTCGGGAATCAATGGTGACTGGTATGAGGCATTAAAAGCCGAATTTAAAAAGCCATATTATAAAAAGTTATTTGATACAGTGAATCAAGAGTACAAGACACAGCGGATTTTTCCGCCGGCAAATGATATTTTCAACGCATTTCATTTGACGCCGTTAAAAAATGTAAAGGTTGTGATTCTGGGACAAGATCCATATCATAATTACGGACAGGCGCATGGACTTTGCTTTTCTGTACAGAAAGGCGTACAAGTCCCTCCGTCTTTGGTTAATATTTATCAAGAATTGCACGAGGATTTGGGGTGTACCATTCCTGATCACGGATGTTTGACAAAGTGGGCAGAACAGGGAGTGTTGATGCTCAATACGGTATTGACGGTACGGGCACATCAGGCCAATTCCCATCGCGGAATTGGCTGGGAAGAATTTACCGATGCGGCGATTCAGGTGTTGAATGCACAGGAACGTCCGATTGTATTTATCCTCTGGGGGGCACCGGCACAGAAAAAAGAAAAAATGCTAACGAATCCTCAGCATCTTATTTTGAAGGCTCCACATCCGAGTCCGCTGTCAGCATACAGAGGATTCTTTGGAAGTAAGCCTTTTAGCCAGACAAATGATTTTTTAAGAGCTTACGGTATAGAGCCAATAGACTGGCAGATAGACTGATAATAGAAGTTCCTGAATAAACGGGATGCCAAGCAAGAGCAAGGCATCCCGTTTGTTGTATTTTTAGAAAAAATTATTTTTTGAACATTTTATTCCATATGCGCTACAGCAAAGAATCATAACGACAAGTGCTACGATTGCCCACCCAAGTCCCAGAGAATATAAGGGGAGTGAATGGAAAAGTTTGCTGATCCTGCCAAGGTTTAGGCCAGCATTTTCAATTGCGTAGACAATACTGATGAATCCGACAGCTCCGATTGTGCACGGATAAATGTAAGGAATGTTTTTTATGTATGAATCCAACAATCCTAGAACAATCAGCATGATGGAAATCGGATAAATGGCATCCAATATCGGAACAGAAATACTCAAAATCACATTTAATCCCTGGTTACAAATCAGGAAAGAGAATCCTACGATCAGAAATACCCAGTGTCGATAAGTAAGCTTTGTGGTCAGCGTTGAAAAGTACTGAGAAATGGAGGTGATTAAGCCGACACAAGTTGTAAGGCATGCAAGGGTGAAAATGGCTGCCAAAAGGATTGCTCCAGGATCACCGAATAATTGATGAATGATACAACGAAGAGTCCATGCACCATTTTCCTGAATCGGAAATACACCGGAAGAACTCATTCCCATATATGCAAGAATCAGATAAATGGAGGCAAGAATCGTTCCGGCAAAAATTCCGGTCATAATGGTGTATTTCATGACATGTCTTTTTTCTTTGATTCCAAGAGTACCTATCGTAGTGGCGATTACAAGTCCAAAATTCAGTGCAGCAATTGTGTCCATGGTCAGATAGCCTTCCAGAAAGCCTTTTACCAGAGGATTGGTGCTGTAGCTGATCTGAGCAGGTGCTACTTGAACTGTTCCCCGGAATAAAAAGTTGAAGAAGACAAAAAGAATCAATAGCAGCAGGGTAGGGGTAAGGAATTTTCCAACTCTCTCTACTAGCTTAGTTGGAGTCAGGGCAAGCCAGCCTGCAATCAGGAAAAATACGAAAGAGAACAGGAGCATAAAGATTGTAAGATTGGCTTCCTCTGGAAGGTATGGAGCAACTGCCATTTCAAAAGGCAGAGAAGCTGCTCTTGGAATACCAAGTCCGGGACCGATGGATAGATAAATTAAAATAGTAAACACAATTGCGAAAGAGGGATTGACCTTGCGGGCGAGTTTTTCAAGACCATCAAATTTGGCAATAACAATAACACCTAGTACAGGAAGTGCAACGGCGGTAATGAGAAAAGCAGCAATTGCAAACGGAGTCTGATTTCCGGCATTTTGTCCGAGAAATGGTGGAAAGATTAAATTACCAGCTCCGAAGAAGAGTGAGAACAGCATAAAGCTGACAAGTAAAATTTGTTTTTTCTTTAGTTGCATAATAGAATTTCCTCCTTTAAATAAAAAAATCGCCCTAAAAAGGACGATTGAAGACCGTGGTACCACCTTAATTTCTGAAAAAGTTCAGCTCATTTACACATCCATAAATGTGTATCACCTGTAACGTGGCTTTACTCCGGCGCTCCTACTTGATTTCAGTTTGCTTCTTAAGGATGATTTCATCCGCCAGGTTCAGTAACAACTTTCACCAAACGTTGTCTCTCTGATAAATTCCCTGAAGACTACTTGTTCCCATCAAATGAATTTTAATTGTGAATGTATTTATTATAAAATATTTCAAAATGATTTACAAGTAGAAGTGGAGAAAACTTAAAAAATTAAGAAAATCTTAATCAAATTCAGAGGGGAAAATTTCATATTATTTTGTATCATACATTATACATCAGGGAGGGTTACAATTGCTGACAAGAGCGAATCAGGATTTATCATAAATCAAGCTAAATTGCAGGATAAGAAATGATAAAGAAGGGAGTATGTGACGTGGAGAAGGTCATTGAGGTGAAAAATCTCTATAAGCTGTATCGTGTGGGAGACTCTGTTGTCCGGGCACTGAATGGTGTGAGTTTTGATATCTACAAAGGAGAGTTTTGTGCAATCGTAGGAACATCCGGTTCTGGAAAATCTACTCTCTTAAATATGCTAGCAGGCTTGGAGAAACCGACAAAAGGTGAAGTGATTATCAGCGGACAGCATATGGAGGGATTGAATGAGGACGGGCTGGTAAGATTCCGGAGGGAAAATGTAGGGTTTATTTTTCAGTCGTTTCATTTGATTGGGACTATGAATGCATTGGAAAATGTAGCACTTCCATTAAGCTTTAGGGGAGAACCTAAAACAAGCCGTTTGAAGAAAGCAGACAAGATGTTGAATATGGTAAATCTGAAAAAGCATAAGAAACATCTGCCAAATCAGATGTCAGGAGGTCAACAGCAGCGGGTTGGTGTAGCACGAGCTCTTGTAGTGGAGCCGAAGATTATTTTTGCTGATGAACCAACAGGAAATCTGGACTCGCACACTTCAGAAGAAGTGATGCAATTGATGCAAACGGTGGTAAAAGAACAAAAACGGACGCTTGTGATGGTTACACATGATGATCATCTGGCAACATATGCGGACAGAGTGTTTCATATTATAGACGGAGAAATTGTGAAAGTAGAAGATAATCGCAAAGGAATGGTAGAAAATACCCCGAAAAGAGTGGACAAACAAAAAACGAAAAGAGAGGAACAATCATTATGAAACCAGGAAGAAGATCCATCTGTGCAATTCTTGTTTTGGTATTGGTGGCAGGATGGTTATGGACGCCAGCCTTGAAGGTACATGCAGCAGAACCGATACCGGAGATCCGGTTGTCTGTTGGAAATGGTCAGACAACGCCGGAGTTTACAGCCGGAGAGAAAGTTATACTGGCGGTAAACGTAACCAATCAGGGAGAAAAAAGCGCGTATAATGTCAGGATTTCTCCAGTGATCGAGGTAGAAAACGAATGGCCGTTTGAAATCCAGAATATGAATGAGGAACTGCTGCTTGGAGAAATTGCGGCAGGAGCATCTACAGAAGCTAAGTGGGAGTGGACAGTCCGCTCAGATGTAGAGACAAAAGCTTATAAATCTACTTTTCACATTTCTTATGATGATGGAGTGGACGAATATCACGAAGATAAGGTGATTTATGTTAAGACAACTGTACAGAAGGAGGATGCAGAATCGAATCCGGAAGAGGGAACTTTGGAACAAGAGCCGAATCCGGGAGCAGAGCAGAATGATGGTGGAGCGGTAGCTTTTGGCGGCGGGGAGATTTACAACAGTGACCCGGTGGTATCCAGAGGTGGCTCTGGCAATGCATCTGTTCCGAGAGTAATTGTGACTGGATTTGTGACTACTCCCGGGGTGGTAAATGCAGGAAGTAATTTTCAGTTGACTGTCCATGTCAAAAATACATCTACCACAACTGCGGTTTCCAATATGCTTTTTGATCTGCAGGCGCCATCTGCTGGAACAGAAGCTGCGGCAGAAGCTCCTGCATTTCTTCCGGCATCCGGTTCCAGTTCTATTTATCTGGACTATATCCCGGCAGGGGAGACGAGAGATATTTCGATCGATTTGAATGCAAGGGCAGATTTGGTGCAGAAACCATACAGTATTGCCATGAGCATGAAGTATGAAGACGGTAGTGCAGCACAGTTCGAAGGGAGTTCCAGTTTAGCCATTCCTGTGCAGCAGGCGGCACGATTTGAATTTAGTGATATAGAGATTGCTCCAGAGAGTATTCAGGTGGGTGAGGAAGCGAATATTACCTGTAGCCTGTATAACACTGGAAGAACTAAGCTTTATAATGTAAAAGTAACGTTTTCCGGTGATGGAATCAGTGCAAAAGATGTTTTTGTTGGAAATGTAGAGTCTGGAGCAACAGGCACTATAGACGGGATGATTACTGGAGAAAGTGAAATCCCGGCGGGAACAAAATGCAAGATGGTTGTCAGCTATGAAGATGAAGCTGGGAGAGTATCATCCAAAGAGGAGCAGTTTGAACTGGAAGTGCTTCCGGCAACAGTAGAAGAGAGCGGAATGATGAAAGATGTGCCAGTGGAAGAAAAAGGATTTCCGATTGTTCCGATTATAATAGGAGTAGTGGCGATTGTAGTTGTGGTAATCTTGATCCGCAGAAGAAAGAAAAAACTGGCATGGGCAGAAGAGGAGGATTTAGCCGATGAGGTGGAGCGATTTACTGAGGATGAGTAGTGGGAATCTCAGGCGCAGAAAACTTCGTACTTTTCTGACGGTGCTCGGAGTTGTGGTTGGAACAGCTTCGATTGTTGTTATGATCTCACTGGGACTTGGAATGCAGCAGTCCCTTTATAGGGAAATTGAGCAGTCAGGTGGTATGACTGCAATAACCGTAATGGGAAAAGATGCTGGTAATCAAATGGTCTATATGGGGGATGAGTCAAAGGAAGACGCGACAAAATATATCACAGATGAAACAATTCAGAAACTGTCAAAGCTAGAACATGTCAAAAGTGCGACGCCAACACTGAATATGAGTTCTATTCTACTGTCCGGAAAATATTATGGATATATTCAACTGGTGGGACTGACACCGGAGGAAATGAGGCGGCAGAATATGAATCTGGTGGAGGGAAGTCATATTCCGGAGGAAGATTCTGCAAATCTGGAACTGGTGTTTGGAAACGGAGTGGCAACGATGTTCTATGAAAAAGGCACAGACTACGGATATTGGGAAACGCAAAAAGTTCCAGATATTGATTTTATGCATGATCAAATGTTTCTGATTTTGGATCAGGAAGCTTACTTTAGTACACAGCAGAATTCCGGGAGGATGGAAGGCAGCGGAGATGGACAGAATGGCAAAGCGAAGCAGGTGAAGCCACCTAAGAAATATGTGGTTCATGGAATCGGTCTTGTAGAAGGAGATATAGAAACTTACAATGCAAACTATTATAACGTATATTGTGATATCAATGCATTAAAATCCATGCTGAAAAAAGAGTATACAGGAAGAGCGATCCCAGGACAGCCTACAACTAAAACCGGGAAACCGTATCGCTTTTTTGCATACAGCAGTGCGATGGTGCAGGCGAATGATATTGAGCATGTAGAATCATTGGCAGCAGAGATTCAGGGGATGGGATATAAGGTTAGTACGAATGCGGAATATCTAAAGAGCATGGAGAAACAGTTTGCGATGGTACAAGCGGTTCTTGGCGGAATCGGAGCAGTATCGCTTTTTGTTGCGGCAATCGGAATTGCCAATACAATGATGATGTCTATTTATGAGAGGACGAAAGAAATCGGTGTTATTAAGGTTCTGGGGTGTAGTTTGCGTAATATCAAACAGATTTTTTTATTGGAAGCAGGATTTATCGGATTTATTGGTGGTGTCGTCGGAAATATTCTGAGCTTTTTGATGTCCTTTGCGATAAATGTTGTAACCGGACATGGAGGCAGGATGGGAATGGATGGGAATATTTCCTATATCCCACTTTGGCTTGTGATAGCATCTATGTTATTTGCTGTTTTTGTTGGAATGGCAGCAGGGTATTTTCCAGCAGTGCGGGCGATGAAATTAAGTCCGCTGGAAGCAATACGAAATGGATAAAGAAAAGCTGTTGTAAAGCATGTAATTTTGCAAAATTACATGCTTTATAACAGCTTTTTCAGATTGCTAATTCAAATGCGATTTCTTTCTGTGCCAGGAAATGCTGTACCATCTTGTCCCATGTGTGTTCTAATGATTTGTCCATAGAAAATGTTTTTAGAGAAGTACCGGTAATACACCGTAGTTCTTTGCCGTCAAAGCGAATATTGAGGTAAAGACCCTGAACTTCTTCCGGTTGGAAATCTAGCTGATTTTCTGTGATCAGTCGAGCAATATATTCAGGGGACAGGCTGAAAATAAATTTAAAATTGAGAGGTGTTTGCTTTCCTTTGATAATTGAAAAACAAAATTCACGCACCTGTTTCCAAATGGAATAATTCAAGAGCATTTCTTTTTCTTCAAAGAACTCTTTTTGGAGATATCCGTCAATTGTAAATGTGTTAAATGTTGTGATTTCTCCTTCTATGAAGAGAAACTGGTCAAATGTTCCTAAGAGAAGCAAGTGCTTCATGAAGATTTTGTGATCAGTTAGTTTTAATGAAATCATAAATGTTATCCCTCTGCGATGATGATGTATGTATCATAACATAAAAACAGAGGGGAGAGAAGACAAAAGAGAAGAATAACATAGATGTTTGCCTACATTGACTTTTATGCATAAAAAAAGTATTATTATAAAGTAATATCGGTAAATATCGTCATGATGCATGAAACTGAGATTTGAATATAAAAATTGGATTGAAGAATAGATTTTGAAAGGTACGAATATAGAATTGGATAAAAGGAAAAAGAAAAGAAATCTGGTGATTGGCTTTGTCGTGTTTGTAACAGTGTTGATAACAGCGATCACAGCAACAGAGTTTGTCAGTGGATTGTCTGGAAAGAAAACGGATACATCCAAGGGACTGGAAGTGATACGACAGGCGGAAGAGGCGGATGTGGCAGCAATTGAAATAAAGATTCGGAAGCTTGAAGAGCGAGACGCATCAGGGAATAAAGAAACTCGCAGTCTGAAGGAACGATTTGCCAGTGTTGTTGTGATGGGAGATTCAATTACAGAAGAATTTTTGGAGTGTGATGTACTGAATGCATCGAGTGTGATTTCAGGTGTTGGAATAGAGTGGGAAGAACAGGTGGAAAAATTAAAAGAGGTCAACCCAAAGGTTGTCTTTATGTCTTACTGCGCAAGTGACATTTTGGTTAGTGAAGGAGATACAAAGGCATATATCAAACAGTATCGAAAGCGAATTGATGAGGTTCAGAAGGTGTTGCCGGACGCGAGTATCTTTGTGAATTCTTTGCAAAAGGTAAGTCGTACTGCGCTTTCTGAGGAACCACAATATAAAAAACTGGATGAGTACAACGAGGCACTCCAAGAAATGTGCGATAAGTTGCAAATAGCCTTTGTAGATAATTCGACTCTTTCAATAACGCAGTATTATGAAGAAGATGGAATTCATTTCAAGTCTGCTTTTTATCCAATCTGGGCAGAGCGGATGGCGGAGGTAGCTTCGTTATGAAAAATAATCAAAAAAGGAAAAGACGTCAGGCAAAAAAAGGTTTCTCAGTCAGCCGTACAGAGGTTTTTAAATACATTGTGACCGCTGCTTTTCTTGTATATGTCGTACTGCTTTTACTGTATACAAGTGGAAGTACGAAGTCTTTTGAAGAAGTGGCAGGGGGGATAGAATCTGGAATCACTACAGAGAAACTAGTCAAACAGAATAAGCAATCACTAAAACGCTATTATGGATTGAATAGTGCAGATTATGACGGTGTGCTGTTATATACTTCAAAAGACAGTATCTCTGCGGAAGAAATACTGATGGTAAAAACAAAAACAGACAGGCAGGTGCAAGAAATCCGGGATGCAATTCAGGTTCGTCTGGATCAGCGAGAAAACAATTTTGAAAATATGGCTCCGAATCAGTTGAAAGTATTGGATAAGGCACAGATTTTAGTGCGTGGACGATTTGTATTTTTTGTGATTTCAGAAGAGGCACAGGAATACAGTGCGTTATTTACAAAGAGTTTATAAAAAGAAAGGGTAACATATGCTATTGAGTAGTATTTCGTTTATACTAATTTTTTTGCCGGTCACTGTATTACTTTATTTTCTGACTCCACGTAAGATGAAAAATATATTTCTTCTTATTGCCAGCATGGTATTTTATGCATGGGGGAATCCTGTGTATGTCATTTTATTACTTTTGTCTGTAGGATTCAATTATGTTTGTGGACAAGATATTGAAGAAAAGCGAGAAAACCCTGCAAAGGCAAAAGGAAGTCTGATCTTTGCAATCGTTGTAAATCTTTTGATTCTGGGATTTTTCAAATACTATGGATTTTTAATGCAAAGCATAAATGCATTGTCTCCGGTGGAGATTCCGTATCGTGAACTGGTCGTACCGATTGGAATTTCTTATTATACGCTCAGAGAACTATCTTATGTTATTGATGTTTACCGGAATGAGACGAAAGCGCAGAGGAATTTTGTTTGTTTGGGGCTTTATATCAGTTTCTTTCCTCAGATAGTGGCAGGACCGGTAGAAAGGTATGCGGATATGGAAAGTTCCCTGAGGGAGCGAACACTTTCTTTGCAGCGTTTGGGAAATGGGGCAATGTTATTTCTCTGTGGTTTGGCAAAAAAGGTCATCTTAGCAGATTCTATGGGGATTCTTCAGGAGCAGATTACTGGTCTTCAAATCGGTACATTTTCCACTTTGACAGCGTGGCTGGGATGTGCGGCGTTTGCTTTTCGGTTTTATTTTGAACTGAGTGGATATTCGGATATGGCAGTCGGTCTTGGAAGAATATTCGGATTCGATTTGCACAGAAACTTTAATTATCCATATATTTCTCACAGTATTACGGAATTCTGGAAGCGATGGAATATTTCGGTTGCTGCATGGTTTCAGAGATATGTGTATGAACCTCTGGGTGGTGAGAAGTGTGAGATATCCCGACAGATGTGGAATTTATTTATTGTAGGAATTTTGACGGGCAGTTTGTATGGAGCAGGTTGGAGATTTTTATGGTGGGGAGTTTATTGTAGTATTTTCTTGCTGATGGAGCAACTTGTATGGGGCAAGAGAATCGTAAGATTGCCAAAGATTGTTCAGCATATATACGCGATTGTAATTATTTTTACCGGTTGGGCATTCTTTTTCAGTCCGGATCTGAGTGCAGCACTGGATTATATTGGTGTTATGTTTGGTTTTGGCGCGAGTGCAGTGGCAGATACACAGGCACTGTGCTATCTATTAACACATTGGTTGCTTTTTGTCCTTTGTATAGTGGGGGCATCATCACGGGGAATGTCGATACTTCATTCGTTTATTGAAGCTCCGAGGTCTAGGCAGTGGAAAACTGTGGTAACCTGTGTGATTTATATTGGAATCTTTATCATCAGTCTGGCTTTCCTGATAACAGGAGAGCTTGACGTTGGCTTGTTTATACAGTTTTAGGTGGAGAAATGCGAAATAAAAGAAAAAATAGATACAGTAAAAGAACTGGCAGAAAGGCAGATGGGATCTTTGGGATTGTTTTCGGTATCAGTCTCGCACTTTTGGTTACAGTGAACCTTTTAAGTCCTGAGAAGGAAATGTCAAAAGAAGAGGATCGAAGACTTGCCGGAAAACCAAGACTTACGTGGGAAGGGTTTTCTTCCGGTGATTATATGGAGAAAAATGAAAACTATCTTAAAGATCAGTTTGCAGGAAGAAATCTGCTTCGTAATCTGAAGGTGACATTGAAGCGTTTAGGAGGAAGCAGAGAGGAAAACGGTGTGTTGATCGGGGACAATAGTCAGCTTTTAGAGAAGATTGCTCTACCGAAGCAAAATGTACTGAATGAAAATCTGGATGCAATTCAGCATTTTGCGGAAGGAAATAAGGATCTTACTGTTAGCATGCTACTTGTACCGGATGCAGCAAATGTACTGAACAAGGACCTTCCCATGTTCTATTCAGGTGCAGATCAGAAGCGGATGATTGCACAGGTGAAACGGGAACTAGAAGAAAGTGTAAATTGGATTGATGCAGAAAGTGCTTTGAATAAGCATGCAGATGAAAAGATATACTATAAGACGGATAAACACTGGACTACGACAGGTGCATATTACGTGTTTGAAGAGGCAGCTCGGCAGCTTGGGATTACGGAAGGAACTGCGGGAAAGTATGCGACATATCCGATTTCTGCTACATTTAACGGGAATCTGGCGGCGAAAAGTGGATGCAGGAAAGAGATACAGGAAGTGATTGAAATTTATACTCCGTTGGAAGGGGATACGGATGTTGTTGTCAATTATGTGGATGAACAGAGAAAGACAACGTCTCTTTACGAATCTGCAAAGTTAGAGAGTACCAATCAATACGAGGTTTTTTTGGGGGGAGATACTTCTGTACTTGACATCAAAACGGTAGCGGAGAGCTCTAGAAGACTACTTGTTATCAAAGATTCCTTTGCAAATAGTTTTATTCCGTTTCTGACACCACATTTTCGGGAGATTGTGATGGTTGATCCACAATATTATGGTGGAACGATCGAGGATATTATGGAGACGTACCGGATTACAGATGCATTGATCCTATATAGTGGGAATACCTTTTTTCAAGATAACAATATTAGTGGAGTGTTAAACAGTGAGCAATAAAATAGAACAAGAATACAGAGAGAAACAGGAACCAATCCGGCTGAATAAGTATTTGAGTCAGGCAGGAGTATGCTCCCGCAGAGAGGCAGACCGGTTGATTGAAAGTGGTTGTGTGACAGTGGATGGAAAGCGGGGGCAGGCAGGAGTGAAAGTGCTGCCTGGGCAGGTTGTAAAAGTTGGGAAAAGGATCGTGTCGAAACAAGATGAGATGGTGGTGCTTGCCGTAAATAAACCAGTAGGGATTGTCTGTACAGAAGAACGCAGGGAGAAAAACAGTATTATCCGCTTTTTAAATTATCCCATTCGAATTACCTATGTAGGGAGACTTGATAAGGATTCACGGGGACTACTTCTGATGACAAATAATGGAGATATCATTAATAAAATGATGCGTGCGGGAAACTGTCATGAGAAGGAATATAAAGTAACAGTGGATAAGGCTGTGACATCGGAATTTCTACGTCGGATGGCAGCAGGAGTGCCAATTTTAGATACAGTGACAAGGCCCTGTCAGATTCGAAAGATAGGAAAATATACTTTTTCTATTATTTTGACGCAAGGGCTGAATCGTCAGATTCGCCGGATGTGTGAATCATTAGATTATCAGGTAAAGGATTTGGTGAGAACAAGAATTATGAATATTGAATTGGGAAATTTGAAAGAAGGCGAATACAGAAAACTCACGGATGAGGAATTAAACTGCCTGCATGAGGAGATTTGTAATTCTTCGAATGAGACAGTATGGAACGTATAATGAAGACAGAAATAGGGGTAGAAAAATATGAATACTAAAAAGAAGCGGATGCTGGAACTGGTGGAGCTTCTGAACCGTGCACGCCGTGCTTATGAGCAGGAAGACACGGAAATCATGAGCAATTACGAATATGATAAGCTGTATGATGAATTACAGGGACTGGAACAAGAGTTGGGAACGACTCTTGCATCCAGTCCTACTGTTAATGTTGGTTATGAAGTGTTAAGTGAACTGCCGAAAGAGCGGCATGAACGACCGATGTTGTCGCTAGATAAGACAAAAGAAGTTTCTAGACTTAAAGAATTTCTTCAAAGTCAGAAAGCCTTGATTTCATGGAAACTGGATGGATTGACGATTGTATTGACGTATCGGAGTGGGACACTTCAGAAGGCGGTTACCCGAGGAAATGGAGAAATCGGAGAGGTTATTACCAATAATGCTAGGGTGTTTAAAAATCTGCCTTTGCACATCGCATACAAGGGAGAATTGGTGCTGCGTGGAGAGGCAGTTATCGGATATGACGATTTTGAGAAAATTAATGCAGAGATTGAAGATGTGGATGCAAAGTATAAAAATCCCCGAAATCTGTGCAGCGGATCTGTCAGACAGTTGAGCAATAAAATCACGGAAAGACGTAATGTGAGATTCTTTGCGTTCTCATTGGTGCGGGCTGATGGGGTGGAATTTGAAAATTCCAGAAAAAAGCAGTATGACTGGCTGAGCACACAGGGGTTTGACGTGGTAGAACATCATATGGTGACAGGAGATACTATTGAATCGGAAGTGGAGTGGTTTGCACACAAGATTGAAGATAATGAATATCCATCGGATGGTTTGGTACTTGTATATGATGACATTGCCTATGGAGAGTCGCTCGGAACAACGGCAAAGTTCCCAAGAGATTCTTTTGCATTTAAATGGGAAGATGAGATTCGGGAGACAATACTGACAGAGATTGAATGGAGCCCATCCAGAACGGGGCTGATTAATCCGGTAGCAGTTTTTGAACCAGTAGAGCTAGAGGGAACAACTGTGAGCCGTGCCAGTGTTCATAATATCAGTATTATGGAGGAGTTGGAGCTGGGAGAAGGGGATACAATACAGGTTTATAAGGCAAATATGATCATTCCACAGATTGCTGAAAACCTGACACGAAGTGGAACCTGTCAAGCACCGGATGTCTGTCCGATTTGTGGAGGGAAAACACGTATTTCTATGGAGAATGATACGAAAACATTGTACTGTACGAATCCAGAGTGTCAGGCGAAGCAGGTAAAGGCATTTACGTTGTTTGTGAGTAGAGATGCCCTGAATATCGAGGGACTTTCTGAGGCTACACTGGAAAAGTTTATTGTGCGTGGCTTTATCAAAGACTTTGTAGATATTTTTCATCTGGAATGCTATGAAGATGAAATTAAATCAATGGAAGGGTTTGGAGAAAAGTCTTATGTGAATCTGAAAAACAGCGTGGAAAATGCCAGAAAAACAACATTGCCGAAATTACTTTATAGTCTGGGAATTGCAAACATAGGCCTGGCGAATGCTAAGGTGATTTGCAAAGCGTTTGGAAATGATACAAAGCGGCTTTTGGACGCTAAGGTGGAAGAATTGAATGAAATTCCCGGGGTAGGAGAGGTGATCGCACAGACGTATGTGGATTATTTTGCAGAAGAAACGCATCGAGAATTGTTTCGGAGACTTTTGGAGGAAGTGGAGATCCCGCTAGAAGAGGAAGAGGGGCAGAAGCAGATCTTTGAAGGGAAGAATTTCGTAATTACAGGCAGCATGAACCATTTTGCAAATCGAGGAGAGGTAAAGGAACTGATCGAAAGAAGAGGCGGTAAAGTAACAGGTTCGGTAACTTCAAAAACAGATTATCTGATCAATAATGATATTCAGTCAACAACCTCCAAAAATAAAAAGGCAAGAGATTTGGGGATTCCGATTATTTCAGAAAATGATTTTCTGGAAATGCTAGAGGAGTAGAATGAGATTTTGATGACAAGTGAATTTTTAAATTGTAAATATTTTTTAGAAAAATTTAATCACTTCAGATGACTTGAAACTAGTAATACTTCTTTACTATACTGTAGGTTTTCGCTATAATAATAAAATACATTATAGTGGAAATATTCTTTTATTATCGGAGATATAAAGAGTTAGAAAATGATTGAAATATGGAGGAGCAGATATGTCAGATCATGATTTTGTTATAGTGGATTCAGAAGAGAATCCGGCATCAGAGGAAAGCACAACGGATTTTAGAGAAGTGGGTTCGGATATCGAAGAGGAGAAAAAAGAGGTTAAAGTAACAGATGCTACAGGAGATTCTTCGGATGAAGATGAATATGAAAAAGTATGTATCATTTGTCACCGTCCAGAGAGTATTGCAGGGAGTATGGTAGAACTGCCGAATAATATTACGGTGTGTAAAGACTGTATGCAAAGAAGTTTTGACGCAATGAATAATATGCAGATAGACTTTAGTAAAATGATGAACATACCGGGGGTTCAGTTTTTAAATTTGTCGGATTTGGAAAACAGTATTCCAAAGCGTCAGAAAATCAAAAAGAAAAAACAGGGGAAAGAAAAGTCAGTGAAAAAACTGAGCATTAAAGATATTCCGGCACCTCATATGATAAAAGCACGTCTGGATGAATATGTGGTAGGGCAGGAATATGCAAAGAAAGCGATGTCTGTTGCTGTTTATAATCATTATAAACGAGTGCTTACAAATATGGTGGATGATATCGAAATCGAGAAGTCCAATATGCTCATGATCGGACCAACTGGAAGTGGGAAGACATATCTGGTAAAAACATTGGCAAAGCTTTTGGATGTACCGCTCGCGATTACCGATGCGACATCTCTTACAGAAGCAGGATACATAGGGGATGATATCGAAAGTGTTGTTTCCAAGCTGCTTGCTGCTGCAGACAATGATGTAGAACGTGCAGAACAAGGAATTATTTTCATTGATGAGATTGATAAGATTGCAAAAAAGAAAAATTCCAGTCAACGTGATGTCAGTGGAGAATCTGTACAACAGGGGATGCTAAAACTTCTGGAAGGAAGTGAAGTGGAAGTTCCGGTCGGGGCAAATAGTAAGAATGCCATGGTTCCACTGACAACTGTAAATACGAAAAATATTTTATTTATCTGTGGCGGAGCCTTTCCGGATCTGGAGAGTATTATTAAGGAGCGCCTGACGAACAAGGCTTCTATGGGATTTAATGCAGAACTGAAAGATAAATATGACCATGACAAAGATGTTCTCAGCAAGGTGACGGTGGAAGATTTACGGAATTTTGGTATGATTCCAGAATTCATTGGACGATTGCCGATTATCTTTACACTGAAAGGTCTAGATAAGGATATGCTGGTTGAAATATTAAAAGAGCCTAAGAATGCAATCCTGAAACAGTATCAGAAGCTACTTTCTCTGGATGAAGTAAATTTGCAGTTTGATGAAGGTGCATTGGAAGCAATTGCAGAGAAAGCGATGGAGAAAGATACTGGGGCAAGAGCGCTTCGTGCGATTATTGAGGAATTTATGCTAGATATCATGTATGAGATTCCAAAGGATGATAATATCGGTGAGGTGACGATCACAAGGAAATATATTGAGGGAACAGGTGGACCGATTATTTCTCTCCGAGGTCAGAGCGTTCCGCTGTTATCATAGATGGTAGCAAGTAAATGAGAATGATTGAAAATCAGAAAGAAATAAGATGCACCTGTAAATGTTAGTTTTTAGAAAACTAACATTTACAGGTGCAATTTTTATATCTGTCGGATTATTTCAAATGTGTTGTATAGGTTTAATTTTCCGTAACCCCATTCCTGGTTTGGAAATTCTACATTGGGTGTACGGATCGCGCCAAGAATCAGAAGACTTTTCATCTGGCAGGCATCAACGGAAGGATATCCAAGATGGTAGATGCTCCATTCCAAAAGAAGGGCAGTGGCACCAGAAGTGATAGCGGCGGAAATACTGGCCCCAGAGCGGACGGCATAACGACCGTTCGGGAGCGCACCTTTGACATTGATCCCAGGCGCGGTAATGGAGGGAACAATCTGCTCATTTCTACTAAAACCTCTGCCGGAGGCAAGAACCATTGCATTCGTATTTCCATCGTAATAAGAAACAGTAATCGGACAGTCGGCGTTGCCGGGGTTGGTAATTGTATAATAAGGATTGGAATCAAGGAAAAATACTTCGCCATTTATAAATTCCGTTACAGGAAGCCAAATATGATAACGTCCATCAATGATACGGATTGGTTCAACGTTGACTTTCCAAATACCGGGAGAAGGATTATCAAAACGGAAGAAAATCAGCTCCGAGTTTTCCTTTTCTACAAGTAACCGATAATCGATGGATACCCGTGTCTGTTCAAATAAGAAGTTGAAAGTGGTGCTGGCATTTGCACGAATGGGGATGCGGGTGGTGTTTTCTCCCGAAGGTGAGGTGAGAGAAATGGAAAGAATATTAGGAATTGAAGTCCAGAGTTCCATTGTAAAACCGGGAACGTTTTCTCCCACTCTGATCTCTACTGTCTGTGATGTGGTATCATTAGGAATTTCATCGTAGTAGTGGTGGCGTTTATCAGATTCATTTCCAGTGCCGATGACAGGAATACGATTGGCAGAGGCGCCATAATCGTTTAGCAGCTGAGGAAGTGGGAGTGAACCTACATGTCCGCCGGCATTTGTTCCCACACTAAGGCAGTATACAAGAGGGAGGCCGAGACGCTTAGCCAGTTGATCAAGATAGTGAAGCCCTAGTAAAATGTCATTTTCTTGATAGCATACGGCATCTTCTGGAATAAAATAATAATTTCTCAAATATTGTTTTGCCTGTTTTAACTTTACAACAGCAATGGTAGAGTCGGGTGCAGCTCCTAAAAATGCTTCCGATGGGTTACCACTTCCGGCAGCAAGACTTGCTGTAAATGTACCATGTCCATCAATATCGATAGAAGGGACGAGTTCTAGAGGATCTTCCATCAGGAGTGCTTTATCGATCATTTCTCGAGTATACTCACTTCCATAAGAAAAGTTTTCTGGTGGAGTATCGTTCTGAATGGTCTGATCCCAGATCCCTGCAATACGGGTAGTGCCATCTAGATTGCGGAAGATGGAGTTTTGGTAGTCGATTCCACTGTCTAAAAAACCAATCAACACACCTTTTCCGGTCAATTGGAGTGTGGGATAGGTCTGAAGAGGGAGGATGCCTGCCTGATTCATCGTCTCCATACTAGTAGGTGTATAACATTTTGGAATGGAATTATAGCCGAATCTTTCTAATGTAATTGGTTCGACCTGTATACGAGGCAGATAGACGCAACGGTATTTATTCCCAGCCTGCTGTGCACACACATTGTCTAGTGGGATACTGGAAAAAAAGGGAGTGCGGATATCACTAATAATAAAATCAAAGTAATCCTCGGAGAGGATACGTTCTTTACAGATGGAAGGATCGATCATAGTTTTATATTGCCTATTTTTCTTTTAGTATATGTACTGTAGAGAGAAAAAAGTATAAATATATTTTTATAATTACATAGAATCTATAAAATAAACGTAAACTAAATGAGAAATGGTTTGAAGTTGTGAAATTATGTGGTATTATGTGCGTATAAGACAGTACCGGAGAATGGAAAGCAACACTGAAAACAATCGAATAAGAGGTGTGCTATCCGGATGTAGTCAATTATAAATGAAGGGAGATTCTAGATATGAGAACATTTTTGGAAGACTTGGGGAAAAAGTTTGGTGAAACTGCAGAAACGGTAACCAATAAAGCAGGTGAAGTTATGGAAATCCAGAAGCTGAAAAACCAGATTCGTGCTCTTGAAAAGGGAAATGAAAGTGATTTTATGGATTTAGGACGTATGGTTTATGAGCAATTTAAGAACGGGGAGACTATGAGCGTAGAGGCTTCCGGGCTGTGCGAAGCAATCCAGAGCAGAGAAGAGAGCATTGGTGAATATGAAAAGCAAATTGTGGATGTGAAAGGTGATTTTGCATGTGCAAGCTGTGGAAAGACTGTAGCAAAGGGAATGTCGTACTGCCCATATTGTGGAGAGAAAACACCAGAAGAGTTCAAAGAGAAGGCAACGGAATATGCGACAGAGCTGAAAGAAAAAGCGGCAGATATGGCAGAGAAGGTGGAAACGGCAGCAGAAAAAGTTGGAGATGCGGTAGATAAGGCGGCAGATAAAGCTGAAGAATTGGCTGAAAAGGCAGCAAAAAAGGTAGAAGATGCAGCAGAAAAAGCAGCAGACAAGCTGAAAGAATAATCCGGCTGTAACTATCACAGACATAAAATAATAGACAGGGTTGAAGAATGATATGGAAATTCTGGTTTTGATCAGCATCACGTTATGTCTGGCGCTGGCAGATATTGCACTCAAGTCTACGATCGAAGGATATATGGCGCAGAAAGAAGAACGGACTGCCTGCAAGGGAAAAATAATTCTGAGAAAGGTATATAACAAGGGGTTCAGCTTTAATCTGCTAGAAGAAAAGAGAGAGGTCGTAAAGTATGGTGCTGCATTTGTAACTGTATTTTTGACGATTTTGCAGTTGATTACCTTGCTTCGGAAAAAACAGTATCTGAAGAAGTGGGGATTGTCTCTCATGACAGCAGGCGCATGGAGCAATCTGTTTGATCGGTGGTTTCGAGGATATGTAATTGATTACGTAGGCTTTCAGACAAAGTGGAAAAAGGTAACAGCGTTGACATTTAATCTTGCTGACTTTTGGATTGTTATCGGTGGGGTTTTAACGATGGTGTCATCGATATTTAAGAAAAAGAGAAAATAGTAGATCATATAAGAAACTGTGCAGATAGTCTGAGAGCAGATATGTTTCCGCGTCTAAACTATCCGCACAGTTTCTTTGATTTATAATTGGAAAAATTCCTGAATTTGTCCTACAATAATTTGCATAAGTCGGGTGCGTGCTTCTACACTTGCCCAGGCAATATGCGGAGTGATAAGAAGATTATCGTAGTCCAGAATTTCTAATAGTGGACTTGTTGGAGACATGGGTTCTTCGGTTAGTACATCCAGTCCGGCAGCTGCAATTTGTTTTTCTTTTAGCGCTGATGTAAGTGCTGTTTCATCAACAATCGGACCGCGTCCCAGATTTAACAGAATGGCGCGTCTTTGCATTTTTTTGAAAGCGTATTCATTCAGGAGCCCTTCGGTATGTTCGTTCAGTGGCGCATGAATAGAAATGATATCAGAAGAAGTAAGCAGAGTATCAAAATCTACCTGATTATAGCCTTTTTGTGGGGCTGACTTGGATGTGGAATAATAGATAACGTTTGCGCCGAATAGTTTTGCGATATCGGCTACACGGCGGCCAATGGCTCCAAGTCCGATGATCCCCCATGTCATACCGTTGATTTGATGGAACTTACGGTCAAAATGAGTGAACATTGTATCCGATAGGTAATGTTTTTTCGTTACATAGTCATCGTAGTAACGAAGATGCTCCAATAGGTAAAAAAGCATGGCAAATGTATGTTGCGCAACAGACTCGGTGGAATAGCCAGCAACATTGCGCCAGGCAATTCCACGTTTTGCCAGATAATCTTTGTCAAGGTTGTTGGTTCCGGTTGCAGTGACACAGACAAGCTTTAAATGATCCGCTTTACTGAGCGTTTGTTTATTGATGGGAACTTTGTTAACAATGATGACGTCTGCGTCTTTGACCCGTTCGGGTACCTCTTCCGGAGTACTAAAGGGGTATTCATCTACTTTCCCTATTGCATAAAATGGAGAGAAGTCAATGTCATCTCCGATTGTTTTTTTGTCAAGAAATACAAGTTTCATGGGAATCCTCCAAATGTTTTTGATCGATATTAGGGTAGTTCATACTAATAATATAGAGATTATCTGTCAAAATGGGTTTTCACTTTTCCTCACTTTACAGCACTTCTATTATATAGTATTCTAAGGAAGGAAACAAGAAAAAGCCGAGGTGAAATTATGATACAAGATATTGCACCGCATCAATATGAGAATTCATATAAATCACAAGTACCTGAACAAGGGAGCATTGCGCTTTATTATGCAAAAGGGCAGTGTTTGGGATGCTTTGATCAGGAGGGGAGTGTTTATCCTACGTTTGCTGAGCTGGAAAAGCTGAATCCGGAGATTTATGAGAAGTGTACATATTTATTTTCTATTGATGGAGAACGATATTATTTGGTGCCAGAACTGAATCTTGAGTCGTTGTCTAAATATACGATGGAGAATATTGAAATTTTCCGAAAGGGACAGCTTGGATATCGAGCATTTGCAGGAATTACGGGGTATCAGTTATATCGCTGGTATCAGAACCATCAGTATTGCGGAAAATGTGGTTCTAAGATGAGGCATGATAGGAAGGAGCGGATGCTCTTTTGTGAAAAGTGTGGAAATATGGAATATCCCAAAATCTGCCCTGCAGTCATTATAGGGGTAACGGATGGAAACCGTATTCTAATGTCTAAGTATGCCGGGAGAGCGAATCAGAATTATGCCCTGATCGCTGGTTTTACGGAAATCGGAGAGACTGCAGAAGAAACAGTAAAAAGAGAAGTAATGGAAGAAGTCGGATTAAAAGTAAAAAATATCCGATACTACAAGAGTCAGCCATGGTCTTTCACTGATACACTGTTGCTAGGGTTCTATTGTGACCTAGATGGAGATGACGGTATTATATTGGATGAAGAAGAACTTGCATTGGCAGAGTGGTTTGAACGGGAAGAGATTCCAGAGGTATCATCATATGAAAGTCTTACAAATGAGATGATCATGAGATTTAAATGCAGTTTTTGATAAAAGAAAGTAATGATAAAGTTGTAAAATGATATGATATGGAGTAATATGATGATAGGTTCAATAGGATGTGTATTCGTATGAAGAAACATGTTATTGGAAGATAGACAGAGTAGAAGATGAACGTAAATAGGAGGAACAAACAATGAGAGCAGAATTTGATAATTCACTGGTAACGGGAAATGAGATGATTGATTCTCAGCATAAGGAACTGATTGGTAAAATCAACGGACTTTTGGAAAGTTGTGAACTTGGAAAAGATAAAATTGCAGCGATCAAGACGCTGGAATATCTAGCTGATTATACAGAATTTCATTTTGGAGAAGAGGAAAAGTTGCAGGAAGAGATAGAGTATCCTGGAATCAAGGAGCATAAGGCAGAACATGTAAAGCTGATTCGTGTAGTAGAAGAGTTGCATGAGATGCTGGAAGAGGAAGAAGGACCAACAGATGCATTTGTGGCACAGGTGAATGAAAATGTGATTCAGTGGTTGTATAAACATATTAAAGGATTTGATCGTTCTGTTGCTGAATACAAAAATATGCGTGGCAATAGTGAGTTGTTGTAGTTGTTGTAGAAGAATCTGAACAGACAATGCTGAAAGCTGGATAAAGAAAGAGCATTTGCGGATTATATTTATATATGATTTGTAGGTGCTCTTTTTATGACATAGGGGCTGTTTATGCAAAGATATATCATGAAGTTTGTGATGAAAGACAGAAATAGAGCTTGTAAGATAAAAATGATAAATGAAGAAAAAAGAGAGAAGGGATAAGAATGAAAAAAATAAACTGGAAGCGGCTTATATATGATCTTTTTATTGATATCTCGGCAGGTGTGCTGATCGGTGTCGGTGTTTATAACTTTGCAGCAAATTCAGAATTTCCGCTTGCAGGAGTATCAGGTATTGCCTTGATTTTTTATCGATTGTTCGGAGTTCCGATTGGTTTTGGTAGTATATTGTTGAATATTCCAATCATACTCGGATGTTATAAAACATTGGGAAAGGAATTTTTTGTGCGTTCGATGCGTTCGCTTTTGATTACCTCTTTTTTGATAGATTATGTAGCGCCACTGTTTCCAGTATATTCCGGAAACCGGATGTTGGCAGCTATTTGTACCGGGATTTTTTCGGGACTTGGATATGCTTTAATTTTTATGAATAATTCTTCAACTGCAGGAATGGATTTTGTATCAATTGCGATTCGTACAAAACGACCTCATATTTCTTTAGGAAAAATTGTTTTCATATTAGACTGCGCAATTGTACTTTTGGGTGGTTTTATTTTTAAGGACGTGGATGCAACCATTTATGGTCTGATTATCAGTTACCTTTTGACTTACGTAATTGACAAGATCATGTATGGTATTGATGCAGGGAAGATGACGTTGATTATAACGGAAAATGGACAGGCTGTTGTAGATGTAATTGACCGCTATATTGAGCGGGGAGCTACGATTTTACAAGGATACGGGAGTTATACAAGAGAGAATAAGGAAATTGTAATGTGTGCATGTAATAATAAACAGATGTATATCATTAAGAGGATGGTTAAGGAGGTAGATAAAAAAGCGTTTATTGTAATTCTGGAATCCAATGAAGTTGTGGGAGAGGGATTTAAAGAAGGATAAAAATACTATTTTGATATAAAAATCTGTGCCATGTATGAAAGCATGACACAGATTTTTGTTTCTATTGTTGAGATTCTATGCACAGATTCTCGTCAGCGTAGACGAGCTTTCCTCGACAGATCGTGTATTTTACTTTGCCGTACAGTTCTTTACCTGTAAACGGAGAATTACAGGATTTGGATTGATATTCTGTGGGAATCCAGCGTTCGTCTGGATTGAAAATCACCAAATCGGCGGGGGCATTTTTGACAATCTTTCCATAAGGAAGATGATATAGTTCTGCCGGATTGATAGTCATTTTTTTTAAAAGTTCCATCATAGTCAAATGTCCTGGTCGTACAAGTGAAGTAATTCCAAGAGCAAGTGAAGTTTCCAGACCAATGATTCCGCTTGGTGCTTCGTGGAGTGGTTTTGCCTTTTCTTCTATACTATGCGGGGCATGGTCTGTTGCAATCAGATCAATTGTGCCATCTTTTAATCCTTCGATAATTGCCAGTCGGTCAGTTTCTGTTCGAAGCGGAGGATTCATTTTTGCCAGAGTTCCATGTTCGAGCACTGCATTTTGAGTCAGTGTAAAATGGTGAGGCGTCGCTTCTGCATGAAGATGGGCGCCGCGTGATTTAAACATTCGGACAAGATCAACGGAAGCAGCAGAGCTGATGTGTTGAATGACGACATGAGCACCGGAACGAAGAGCGAGCATACAGTCTCGTGCGACAATGGATTCTTCTGCAATAGATGGAGAACCGTATATACCACATTTTTCGGATACAGTTCCGTGATTGATGCCGTTATTCTGAATAAAAGAAGGATCTTCTTCATGAAGGCTGATCGGCATGTCCAACTCAGCAGCCTTTTCCATCGCCTTAAAACAAAAGGCTGCGTTTTTGAGCGGGATTCCGTCATCTGTAAATCCACAGGAGCCGGCATCTTTTAATTCTTTCATATTCGTCAGTTCCTCCCCTTTCAGAGAGCAGGAAATAGCGGAGGTTTGGAAAATACGAATGTTTTCAGCTTTTGCACGAGTTAGTATATCGGTTAATACAGGAACAGAGTCTACAACCGGAGAAGTATTTGCCATACAAATGACAGAAGTAACACCGCCCTTTGCGGCGGCAAGGGAACCGGTGTGCAGATCCTCTTTATAAGTAAATCCTGGATCACGGAAATGGATGTGAGTATCAATCAGTCCAGGCGCGATGATGAGACCGTCCGCATTGATCACTGTAGTATCAGTGGGACTGGTTCTTGCGGATAAATTTTCACCGATTTCTTTGATGACACCGTCTTCTAAATAAATGTCTGTTTTTTTGAACGTCTTTGAGAATGGATCTATCAGAGTTCCATTTTTAATAACCATAACAATATCTCCTTTATAAATAGGCGAATACACTATATTGTAAATATAGAAAAGTACATCAATGTATTCACTTCTGATTGATTAGCAGAATTATTATATCATAATTTTGATTTGCAGCCAATTTGGAAACAAAAAAGATAGACGAAAAAGACAGAATTGTCTGAATTGCGCGAAATATATAAAAAATAGAAAAAACGTTGACAATTACG
>JAHHTO010000069.1 GCA_020024595.1 Schaedlerella sp. | reverse complement strand
ATAATTTTTTCCTCCGTTAGCATAAGCGGTACATCAACGCAGTTCGACATTGGGGATTGTATCCATATCGTCAAAAGCCTGGTTCTCACCACCCATAGCCCAGATAAAGGTATAGTTACTGGTGCCAGCACCAGCATGGATGCTCCAGGATGGGCTAATGACAGCCTGCTCATTTTGCATGACAATATGGCGTGTCTCATTACCTTCGCCCATCATATGGAAAACTACATTATCTTCAGGAATTTCAAAGTACATATAAACTTCCATACGGCGTTCATGGGTGTGACAAGGCATAGTATTCCAAACACTACCAGGTTCCAAAACAGTCATGCCCATGGACAACTGACAGGTTTTCAATACATCAGGGTGAATGAACTGATTGATGACACGCTTGTTACTGGTATCAACAGAGCCCAAAGGCTTCTTTGCAGCATCCGCAATCTTAATCAGGCGTGTTTCATAAGAACAGTGCGCTGGTGCAGATACCATGTAGAATTTTGCTGGCTTTTCAGCATGTTTCGATGCAAAAAGCACCTCTTTTGCCCCCTTGGTGATATAGAGACAATCCTTATAACCCAGCTCGTAGATTGTACCATCCACGGAGATTGTGCCTTCATCACCTATGTTAAAAATTCCAATTTCCCGGCGCTCAAGAAAATAGTGCGTACCGAAATTGTGCCACACATCAATTCCCTTATCGATTGATACCATTTCACCCGTTGGCATACAGCCGAGTGTTACCATACGATCCACATGGCTGTAGACAGCAACCACCTCGTTGGGAACATACAGTTTTTCAATCAGAAACTCTTTGCGAGTTTCCTCAGTAGTGTAGCGCTTAAAATCACGCTGGTTGCAAGAATAACGAATATCCATTATAAAACTCCTTTCTGTTATTCAGATGACATTTATTATTTGCTTAGTAGAATCGGAATTGCCGCCTCAATGCTACCAACGACCTATGATTCATTTAAAAATAGAAGCATTCCGTGTTTGAAGCAGTATTCTCTGCTGTAAGCAATGATAATAAGAAAGTTTGTTACTTTTTCTGTGAATATTTGGAATCTGTCAGTCAGATCTCTCTGCACATAAAACAACTCATAAAGCACGGTTTAGGCACCAGAATAATATGTCCCTCTGTTCAAGGAAACATTGCATAAACTTAAGATAGTCAAATTTTTGCCCAGAATTACATGGATTTATTTTACAAGCATTTGTTTTACTGCTTTGTATTCGGGCACACTGGAAATACCGCCAGGACGTGTAGTAGACAGTGCTGCACAGGTACAGGCAAAGCTTACTATATCGTGCAGCTCTGCCTCATTGAGTTCTCCAGGAGCTTTTTCCCATTGCAGCAACTTCCACACAGCACTGCCACCAAAAATATCACCTGCACCTGTAGTATCAATAACCTTGATACTTTTCAGGCTAGGTACCATTCCAGAGGCAATAGTATTCTTAAAGTAGCAACCTTTGGCACCGCAGGTAACAAATACGAGCTTGACATTCGGATATGTCTTGATAATGTACGCAGCGCCCTCCTCCACGCCAAGGTCAAAGAGAAACTTCACCTCTTCATCGCTAATCTTCACTACGTCCGCTTGGGAGAGCCCCCAGACGAGTTGCTGTTTGGCTACGTCCAAGTCCTTCCACAAAGGTTTTCTTAGGTTCGGATCGTAGGTAATGAGTTTTCCCTTGGATTTTGCATAAGCCACAGCTTTGTAGGTAGTAGTGCGGACGGGCTCGTTTGTAAGACTTAAAGAGCCAAAATGAAATACCCTAGCCTCGTCAATTAGGCTGAGATCCAGCTCATCAAATGTGAGACAAGTATCAGCGCCTGGTTTGCGAGAGAAAGAAAATTTACGGTTTCCAGTCTCGTCAAATGTGACAAAGGCCAATGTGGTGAACGCATCATCAGTAGTAATGAGGCCACGGGTCTCAATCCCGGATTTTTTCAGCGTCCCAATCAGCATTTTTCCAAAAGCATCGTTGCCAACCTTGCCCATCAGCGCCGTCTCGCCCCCAAACTTGGTAATAGTTGCCAGGAAATTAGCTGGTGCTCCGCCTGGATGGGCTGCCAAAGTTGGGTAGCCGTCAGCATCGGAGCTGTCATAGGCAAAGTCAATCAGTAATTCGCCAAGTGCCACAACATCAATCATAGGACAAACTCCTTTCATAAAATTGTAATTTCCCAAGTAGTATCAAAGCTTTCCCCGTGGGAAAGATGTACAAGATCACTTTTACAGGAGAGCTCCTCCACCACATTTTGCCGGGAAGGCAAAGAGGTCCATGGCTCAATACACACATAGGGTGCATCCATTTTAGGCCAGTGCCAGATGCCAAGATATGGCATATTGGGGTATGAAACAGCGACTCCTCTGCCAGAAATCTGAGAACGAAGGGTAACTTTTTTTGCCATATTTTTAAGGATAATGGCATCATTGTCAAAAAGGTCGTGACGAAGGCGCAAAATTTTTCCATTCTCAAGAGGATAAGGTTCGTCATGACCGCTGAGGTACAGCAAAGGAGTGAAGCCTACCCGATCGGGCTGACAGGCTTCTGAGAATTCTAACATATAGTCCGTGAACTTTTCAGAAGAATCAAGAGGAACCCGAAAACCCGGGTGCCCCCCAATACCAAAGGGCATAATTTCTTTACTCCAGTTTGCGACGCGATAGGAAACTAAAACAGAATTATCTACAAGCTTGTAGGTAACTTGCAAGCAAAAATCAAAAGGATACTGCTGCATTGTCTCTTTGCTACTATTTAAAGCAAGGACCAATCTATCTTTTTCCTTCACAACGGGTATAAATTCAGATTTGGATGCAAAGCCATGGATTCCCATATTGTAAAATTTCCCATGAAAACGGTAGGAATCATTGGTAAGCCTTGCAACGAAGGGAAACAGCAGCGGTGCCCGATCGCTCCAATACCTGGAGTCGCCTTGCCACAGATATTCTGTACCGTCAGTAGCACAAATGCTCATCATCTGAGCCCCTAAAGTTTCTACTGACAAGCAGATTTTTTCGCTTTCAAGTGTAAGTAACATACCCCTTACTTTACCTCAGGATACTCATTGCAAAGCAGGCGGTAAGGAGGCTCATCCTCTTCAATCTCCGGGAAACGGCCAACAGGGGGATTAAAACGATTATCAGTATTATCATCGTTGCACTGACTGACTTCTCCCAAGAGGACAGCGCCTGTTCCAGGCTCCACATTGAAGTCGTGATACATATACTGCTGCACATGGATGCTTTCACCAGGAGTAAGACGAATTACTGAACCTGCAGGTACGGTATAAGTGCGGCCATCTGTATGAACAGTCACATCTGTTTTGTAGTCAATGGATTCATCTGGCAGACTATTATAAACCTTAATCAGCACATTACCACCTCCTCGGTTGATAATATCCTCGGTTTTGTACCAGTGAAAATGATTCGGAGAATACTGTCCCTCTTTCAGATACAGCAGTTTCTCTGCGTAGACCTTGGGGTACTTGTCCTTCATTTTCTGATTGCCGTTGCGGATAGTGATGAGAGAGAAGCCGACCTTGTCAAAATTGCCTAAACCGTAATCTGTAATATCCCATCCCAACATACACTCACGAATTTCGTCATACTCATGGCCCTTAGTCTGCCATTCTTCAGGGGTAAAGTTGCAAAACGGAGGTAGGTAACACCTATACTCTTTACACGCATTCTCCAATTCCTTTAATGCCTTGTTAATTTCACTACGCTTCATAAAAACAACTCCTTCTTTAGCAGATTGATTTCAAATATTTGTAAATACAGTGGGTAATCTCTGTTTCAGCCTATGAATTTGATCTTTTTTACAATCAAAATATGGAATTCAAATCAAAGTCAGCCATAAAAGCTGCTGCATAAGAAAATGTCATATGGAACAAGGAAGTATTCCATTTCGTATTCTTTCCCCAGCTTTCAAATGTCGTAGTTGCACCCTCCCGCAGCATTCTGAGCCACGCTCCTTCATCTCGTAGACTGGCCTCAACCAGATCTTCTCTGTGCGAACGTATATAACCCATTAAGGCAAGAAATGTACCAAACATGGAAAGAGAATGAATTCCTCTATGCTCGAGCATCTGAATAATATTATTTTTACATTCATCATCGGGGCAAAGTTCAAAAGCAAACGGAAAAACATTTCCAATCAAACTGATGTGATCGCTAGATTCACTGTCTTTGAACAAATGCCGCTCTTTGTCATAGAATGCCGACATAAATGCATCCTTCAGCGGATTTTCATCTCGATATAGAGGAAGTTTTAAAATTTCACTGATTCGGTTTGCCGCTTTAATTGCTGCAATATAGTATGCATTAATGGAAATGTGTACATCTCTACAAACTTTTCCTTCCGAAATATCGGCATCGTAATTATCCTGAAAATTTTTAGGCCACTCAACAACACACCATCTGTCCAAATTATTCAACAAAAAATTCTTCTCATAATTCCTACGGTAAGAATCCAAAAGGAGAACCACTTTTGCATAATTTTCTTCAAGGAATTCTCGATCTCCCGTAAAATTGTAATGCCATAAAATCAAGTATACGAGCATGAGTGGATATTCAGCAATCTCTTGCATAAAGGAGCAGTCCAGACAGGTAACCAGTCCATCTGTTATAAAACCAGAAGAAAAACTATCGTGAATCAGTTTTTTAACGATACTGTCATCCCTCGTCAAGATCATATGGGTTAAGGCAGTATAGCACCCATCTCCCACATAAAATCCTTTTTCACGCTCCATGCAGTCCTGAATGACTTCCTGAACACCGTATTGCTGGGTATGTACACACAGATTCCAAACTTTTTTCAGCTGCGCATCCGAAGCATATTTTTCTTTTAAATTAGCCTGCAGTGTAAATGGATAATGCCGGACATTCATATGGACACCAGATAGAGCACACCCGTCAGGAATACAAATCTGTGCATAACGAAAAGATTTATAATCGAACCAATCCAAACTGCTTTCACCATCTGATAGGATCCAGGTTTCTTCATATTTACAATTAGCCCGTAAAATAAAACGAACATTCCCATCTTCATCCAGTTCCTGTCCACAGCGTACCGTAACAACATCGCCACCTTTACCAATTGCAGTCATGACAAGATAGCCAACATAGTTAGATCCGAAATCGATGAGCACGGAGTTACCATTCCATTTTTCTTTTACAGGTAATTTCTTTTCAAATACCAGCATAGAACTGATTTGTTCCTTAAGGCAATGATCATCAAAATGATGAATTTTAGCATATTCCCATGAAGAATCGTCAAAATTCATGTCTGCAAAGCCAACCTCTGCAGATCTGCTGTCATATGTTTCCAAAAATTGTGTCTGATTCCCGACCACTCCTGTTTCTGAATATGCACTATGTCGATGTGTCTTGAATGTTTCATCACTAGCCAAAACGTTGTCTCCGTCAATATCCAGATCAAGAATAAGTCCATGTCTGTTATCACCGCTCTGCCAAACGCGATTGATCAGTCCTTGATAGAGCGTATGTACCGCAATGGTATTTTTACCTTTTACCAGATAGGGATGTACATCGATCACATTGTAATTGTACTCAAAATGATATGCAGGTGCCGGTCCTTGTGCTACAAATTGTCCATTGATATATAATTTGTAATAATCATCTGCGGAAATATATATTGTGGCAGATGTAAAATCCCGATTATAATCAAACTGCTTTCTGAATAAAGTGTGACAATCTCTACGTTCGTCGCATGGAATATTCACTTTTTCTAACTGTCTGTGGAATACATTTCTTGGTTTTATATTAAAAAACTCATCGTCTGCAATCCACTTTCCACAAAAACAATGCTGCCTATTCATAATTTCTCTCATTTCCGTAAACACCAATCCGCCTCATGCTTAGCACAACACAGCAGATCTACATATATACTCTACTAATGTCAGAGGCTCTCCCATGCCGTACGAACGGTTTCAATTGCATATGGAATGTTCTTTCCTGTTGTTTCTTCCAATACAAGGACTGCATCAGGGTCATAATTACGGATCCGCTTCATGATTGCTTTTATATCCAGTTCACCAGTACCAAAAGGAACTTGCAAGGGTCTGCGATCATTAGTAAATATACAGTCCTTCAAATGGAATACCTGAATTTCACCGGCAAATGTATCCAATCCCTTATCAAGGATTGATAAATACTCAGATTGATTGTTGGCATCCAAATAGTTATACAAATCAAAAATAACCTTGGTTTTTCTACCAATCATTTTACGTGCTCTGGCCAAAGTTTCAATGTTCCAACACACATGCTCAACCACACCCTCCATTGCAACCGTTGAGCCACAGTCTGCTGCAATATCGCACAGCTGAGAAAATATGGAAACAACAGCCTGTAATGCCTCATCTGTCCGATTGTTAGGATGGTATGTCCATTGATCGTCATTATAGGATCCTGTCTCAGAACCAACGACATCGCAACCTAGTGCTTTACAATTGCGCAGGTAATCTGCAAAAATATCGACACATTGCACTACCTTTTCATTGTCGGAATGGACCGGATTAAAATACGCCCCTACAATTGGAATAACCTTACCTGCGTTAGAAAAATCTTCCCCAATTTTTAAAGCCTTCTCCTGCGAAATTGCGCCGGGAGCATAGGCAATATCATCGTATGATTTATAGCACACCATTTGAACACCATCCAAATTTAAAAGCTCCAGTTGCTTTAAAATGGATTCTGTACCACTGACCCCAAGATCGTGTGCACGAATACACAGTTTCATTGCATTCTCTCCTTACACTACAGAATGTGAATTCTATTTATTGTTTTCTTCAGAATTTAATATCCGTTGACTACAATGAATCACATAAATCCACTCTATATTACGGATGATTCCAGCTAAATGCAGTCTTAAATTATTCAAGGTCTGATGGAAATAGTGTGATGAAATGCTGTATAATCTGTCAGATAGACTGTTGCAGCACCCGGTGTTTTGGCCTCACTGTTTTCTTTTCCTTCCGTAAAATAATGCAGTCCAAATGCCGGACCGACTCTCATAGAGGATGTTGCATTCGACACTTCAAAATAATCATCCTTGAGAACCAATGTCTCATCACCAGTAATTGGCATAGTCATATGCTCGTTAGAAAGTCTCTCAATACCATTAAAGGCCAGTTCTACACGCCACGGTGCGCCTTCTACACCGGATGTCTGAATATCAACGTCGATGCCATCATCCGTCTCCCAAATTACTACATCGATGTCCATATCAGGGCCCATTTTCTTATTTCTGCTGGAATTATCCATCTTCCACCAATCACTGGTGTCTGGCTTTTCTTCAAAAGGAAGATAGTACCAGCCTCTCATGGTCTGATGCAAATGGAACGCCCCTTTTGCATCCAACCTCATACTTTCTGCCTTAAAAGCTCTGTGCTCGCAAAAACTTCCGCCGAGCTTCATTGCCAATTTAATGGAACCATTATGTACATACAGGAAATTAGACTTGTCACGCATTACTGTATAAGTATACTTGCCACGGCGGACACGCGCAATTCCTGACTCCTGACAGAAATTTCGGTAGTGTGTAGGGACGCCGTTCAGTTCCGATTCGAAATTTATATACTCCGGATGATTCATGTACATGATCAGTAAATCAGGTGATGAAAGCCGTTGCTCATATACAGTATCAAAAATGTGATTGGCCATAGCAATAAACTCAGGAATATTGTACCGAATACCAAGTGAGAGATATTCAAAATAATAATCTTTCGGGAAAAGCAGACGACCATTATCCTGTCTGGTTGAATTGGCAGTAAAAATACTGTCATCAGGTTCCCAATAAGTAAGCATCATTTTCAAATTGCGAATAGCATGCTGTTCGTAGCCCGGATCATTCAACGCTTCCGCAAGCATAATCATTGCATCGTTACTGATGCGATTGTAATTACCTGCTGATTTTTCAGCATATTCTCCATCTTCATTGCAATCGATTCCCTCATTTAAGTAATCAAATGCAGCATTTTTCAAATCATTCTCTTGAAACAGTTTGGCGCACATTGCCAAAACTGAAGCAATAGCCCAACGATGATTTGGAGTATGGAATCCTCCCTCCAGCAAGCCTCTTGCACCAGAATGGATAATCCTCTCAATTCTGCTCTCAATCACTCTTTCACCATCAGAAAGATTATTTTTAGCTTGCAGAAATTGCAAATGCGGAATTATTTTTTTCAAGCAGAATGCGGTATCGGGTGCAGAGAAAAAATTGCAACTAACCAGATCAAAAAGTCCGTTTTCATGCTGTACACGATCTACATAATCCAATCCAAGAAGAATTCTGTCTAAAACTTTTTCATTCTGATAAAATTTTGTATCTCTGTTGCAATATGCAGAAACCATGGAAGCAACTCGATAAATTGCAAATTTTGGCTGATAAACCCCATTAGGCTGAGGAAAGCCACCATAAAATGTACTATCTAAATTTCGATTCTGAATCTGCAGAGAATGTTCGACTCGTTTTTCTGTGTCCAAGACCATCTGATTATAATGGGCTCTCATGTTTGCTTTTCCTCTTCTCATACATATTTATTATCAATGAAGAAAATTGAAGCAGTGTTATCAAAATTCTCCAAAATTATTTTCCAACATAGGTTTGAAGCGATTCCAAAATATCTTCTCGCATGGTTATTATGTAAGCGGAATCAGTTGAAATTAAAATCGCATATTCAGGCAGGGAAAAATGAGGCTAGAAAGCCTCATTTTTCCATTAAATACCTGAATCATGAATTCAGGTACTCTGTCAAAAACAGTATTGCTAATGTTTGCCCATATGGCATTGGTTTTAATTCAATATTTTTGTAAAATTCCTTACTTTCACGTCCCATCGGCGTGCCATAAGATACTTGATGAACAACTCCGTCTTCAGCAATATAACCTAAAATTGGCTGCAATGCTTTTAGTGCAACTGCTTCATACTTTTGCTCAAGCAAACCTGAATGCACGCTCCGTAAAATACCATAAGCAAATCCACAGGTAGCACTACTTTCCACATAAGAATCCGGATCATCAATGACAGTATGCCACATACCAGATTCGCTTTGATATTTTACCAGGCTCTCTACCTGATTACGCAAGAGTTCGGTTAATGCTCTTCTTACAGGAGGATCACAGTCGATCATATTCAAGAATTCAGGAATAGCAATCGTGATCCAGCAATTGCCCCTGCCCCAGAAAGCTTTTGCAAAATTATGTCTGCCATTGAACGTCCATCCATGATACCACAAACCAGTTTCTTTGTCAGCCAGATACTTTGCATGAAGTAAAAATTGGTACTGTGATTCTTGAATATACTGCTGATTATTCTCAATTCTTCCCATATTGGCAAGGAAAAGGACCGTCATTACCAGTGTATCATCCCACAGTTCCTGATCGTTCAATGTATCAGAAGTCATGTGCTGAAATCCACCCTCTTGTGTTCTGGGGAAGCTACTCATAATCCATTTGGCAGCATTTCTGCAGTGAATCATATATCGTTCTGAATGCAAAAACTCCCCTACATAGGACATAGTTAAAAAAGGAGCTATTGTATTAACATTTAGAGTGGGAAAGCCAATCTCAAGCTGGGCATCAAAATATTTTGTCAAAGTATTTAAGTATTTTTCATTTTTTGTCTGTTCAAAAAGCTTCCATAAACCGTAAATTCCAACCCCTTGTGTCCATTCCCAATGCTGATAAAGGCGAATGTCATCTCCTGCGAGATTGCGTCCCTTCATATTTTTCAGAAATAATTCATCATCTTCATAAAGTATTGGGCAAAACGCATCAATAAGTTTTGACAGTTTTCCTTCAACAACTGCTCTATTTACTGTATTTCTCACATTTAACCTCTATTGCTTTCCAACTTATCGTTCAACATATGTACCAGTGGAATTAAATCTTTGGGTGCCTTAATTATATAATCCGGCTGCCAATCACTTTCTTCCACTGTGTGAAAATAGCGCGGCGACCAATCTAGCCAAATTGATGTCAATCCCTGACGATTTGCACCCGCAATATCCTTCTTCAAATTATTGCCGACCATGACCACTCGACTTTTGTCTTTTTCAGTTAGGTGAAGTTTTTGAAAAGCTGTTTTAAACATAATTGGTTCTGGTTTTTGCTTGCCAACAGTCTCCGATACAATCCATTCATCAAAGCAATAACCAAGTCCATTCTTTTGATATATATTCTGAAATGATTCCAATTCTCCGTCTGCAACAAGGGCAATCGTATATCCTTCTTCATGCAGCTGCTTTAAAACTTCGCCGGCGCCCGGAATAAATTCCGCTTTCTGAACGATATGTCTGTCATCGTATATTTGTGTACTTTCGTCTATGATTGTATCACCGCTATCTGTAAAGATAATCAGCTTTTTAGTCATAGGAAAATCCTCTTAATTTTAGTTCCTTTGCTCTATGGCAAGCTACATAATGTCCTGGCTCAACTTCCTCATATACCGGTGCCTGATCTTTGCACTTCTGTGTACAGAAGCGGCATCTCGTATGGAAGTAACATCCTTGGGGTGGATTAGCAGGATTAGGGATTTCTCCCTCCAGAGGAATACGATTAACCTGAACTGTAGGATCTGCAACAGGGACAGCAGAAAGCAGGCTTTCCGTATAGGGATGCATTGGGTGACTGTACAGGATCTTAGTAGGGGCAAACTCAACAAGCTTGCCAAGATACATTACGCCAACCTTATCCGATATGTATTCAACAACAGAAAGGTCATGACTAATAAACAGGTATGTCAGATTCAGTTCCTTCTGCAGATCATGAAGAAGGTTGATAACTTGGGCCTGAATGGAAACATCCAGCGCAGAAACACATTCATCACATACGATTACCCTAGGGTTGAGAATCAATGCTCTAGCAATGCCGATCCGCTGCCTTTGTCCGCCCGAAAATGCATGGGGATATCGCTTCAGATATGATGTATTAAGACCAACCTTTTTCGCAATATCCATAACTTTCTGTTCCAGTTCAGCTTTAGGCATGTTAGGAAAGTTTGCAACCAGAGGCTCCTTGATAATGTCATAAACTGTCATGCGGGGATCCAGCGAAGAAAATGGATCTTGAAAAATCATCTGGATATCCTTACGGTACTTCCTCATTTGTTTTTTATCGATTTTAAGAAAATCGATTTGTTCGCCGTTTTCCGTTGTATAGATAACTTTTCCTTCAGATGCCTCATATGCCCGAACAATGCATCGTCCGAGTGTTGTCTTACCGCAACCGGATTCACCAACAATGCCAATCGTCTCGCCCTCATTGACAGTAAAACTAACATCAGTGACGGCACGAACACAAATTCCCTTAGAGTTAAAGCGCTTATGAATATGCTGCACATCTATGATCTGCTTTTCATTACACATCAGCTTTTCCCTCCTGTTTTTCCTCACTATTTTGTTGTACTTTATGAGGACAACCAGTACATGCAAAACACGCAACTTTATGGTCTTCACCTGTTTTTATGAGAGTGGGATCATATACATTGCATACGCCTTCAATTCTCTTGCTGCATCTGTCATAGAAGCCGCAACCGGCAGGAAGATTCAAAGCCAGAGGCACTGTTCCTTCAATAGAGTAAAGTCTATCCTGCGACTTGGTGCCAATCTTATGCACAGAACCGAGAAGGCCCTGCGTGTAAGGATGCTGAGGATTCTTAAAAATCTCAACAGCAGATGCCGACTCCACTATTCTACCAAGATACATAACCGCCACTCGATCGCACATTTTTGCAACTGTACCAAGGTCATGGGTGATAAACAGAATAGACATGCCAAAGTCTTTCTGCAAATCCTTCATCAACTCCAGAATCTGTGCTTGAATGGTAACATCGAGTGCCGTTGTAGGTTCGTCAGCAATCAGGAGTTTAGGGTTACAAACCAAAGCCATTGCGATCAACGCTCTCTGCAACATACCGCCAGAGAACTCATGTGGATACTGCTTATACCGTTTCTCTGCATTGGCGATGCCAACCTTTTTCATAACTTCCAGAGAAATCTCTTTTGCTTTTTTCTTGTCATTTGTAATATGAAGCAAAGCCGCTTCATTAATCTGGTCACCAATAGTATACATGGGAGAGAACGCAACCATGGGTTCCTGGAAAATCATAGAAATTTGTTTTCCCCGGACAGAACGAATTTCTTTGCCTCTAGGATTAAGAGACAAGAGATTTATCTTGCCATAGTCATCGGTATCAAAAATTATTTCTCCGCTTGTCTTACATTTCTTATCATTAATACCGAGAATTGCTTTACAGGTCAGACTCTTTCCACATCCTGACTCTCCTACCAATCCCAGCGTTTCTCCCCTTTTGATTTCAAAATCAACACCGCGGACAGTAGTCAGCGTACCTTCATCAACCTTAATATTGATTTTTAAATCTTTTATATCGATGATGGTGTTGTCATTTGTATCCATACTCTTTTCTACAACATCATTATTATTCATAATACGCACTCCTTTCTGTCCAATTATTTGTAGGGATCCGCAGCATCGCGTAGACCATCACCAAGGAAATTGAATGCCAATACACTGACAATTACAAAAATCAGAGGAATCATTTTCCAGGGGCAAGCTGCCACAGATGCAATATTCTGCGTTTCTGTAAACAGAACACACCAACTGGTAGCAGG
>JAHHTO010000068.1 GCA_020024595.1 Schaedlerella sp. | reverse complement strand
TTGCTGCAAGACAAAATGTCTCGCAGGCAACTCCGGCATCAAACATCTGCCAGCGATCTTCCTTTTTGGTGGAATAGGAACCGTCACGCTCAAAACCACACCGTCCTTTCACATAAGTGACAGCGACTAAAACAGGTATTTGTCTGATAATATTGGAATTGTAATTCGGGGTGAATTGTTCAGCAATTGTTCCGAGAATGGAAGAATCTTCAATTGCAATGTAACGAGGAATCTGAGTGTTTTTCCAAGATGGAGAATAAGAAACATCGGTAACAATAGAATCAATGATAGAATGTTCGACAGGTTTGGATTTGTATTTACGAATACTTCTTCGGTTTCTGATACATTCAATAGTGTTCATATTATAACCTCCATATATGATACATGATCCTTTCAGCTATTATATACTAACTTCTTTTTGTTTTCAACAACATTCTCAGGAAAAGTTTGCAGTGGGAACCAAATCCGGAATAGATTTTCAGCAGAAAATGTATTATAATGTGTGTTAGTTTGTACAAAGGAGGCCAAATACATGGCAACACTGGAAGAGTTAAGAGAACAGCTAGACAAGATTGATAGCCAGATGGTGTATCTCTATGAAGAACGAATGAAGGTATGCGGGGAAGTGGGAGCATATAAGGTACAGTCAGGAAAAAGAGTATTGGACAAGCAGCGGGAGAAGAATAAACTGGCAGATGTAGCTTCCAGAGTTGAAGGGGAGTTCAATAAAAAGGGAATCCAGGAATTATATCAACAGTTGATGTCTATGAGCAGGAAATTGCAGTACCGTCAACTGGTAGAGGCAGGTGCTTTGGGCAGGCTGCCATTTATTGGGCTAACGTCCCTGGAAAAGGAAACAGCAAGAATTGTTTTTCAGGGAACGGAAGGAGCATATAGTCAGGCTGCCATGAAACAATACTTTGGAATATTGTGTAATAGTTTTCATGTGCGTACTTTCAGAGAAGCGATGGAAGCAATTGAAGAGGGGGCGGCGGATTATGCAGTGCTTCCGATTGAAAATTCTTCCTCCGGCTCTGTAAATGAAATCTATGATTTACTGGTTGAGTATGAAAATTATATTGTTGGAGAGACCATCTTGCCGATCACCCATACACTGGCAGGACTCCCGGGAACAAAGCTAGAAGAGATCAGAACAGTATATTCTAAGGCAGAAGCATTGATGCAGACGACAAGATATCTGGATGAGCATGCAGATTGGCAGCGAATCAGTGTGGCAAACACGGCAGCCGCTGCAAAGAAGATACTGGAGGATGCGGATAGTACGCAGGTTGCTGTTTGCAGTGCTTATGCAGCAGAGGTATATGGTCTGGAAGTGCTGGCGGATGATATTAATGATGAGAAAAGTAACTCTACGAGGTTTATTGTTGTGACCAATCAGAAAGTATATTTGAAAGATGCTTCCAAAATCAGTATCTGCTTTGAAGTACCACATGAGATAGGTTCTCTTTATCAGATGCTGTCACATTTTATATATAACGATTTGAATATGACCAGAATTGAATCCAGACCAATCGAAGGAAAGACATGGGAATACCGGTTTTTTGTCGATTTTGAAGGGAGTCTGGAGAATCCTGCAGTGAAAAATGCACTGCGTGGACTGCGTGAGGAAGCACGGAATTTAAAAATCCTCGGGAATTACTGATTCTGAGCTCCGGTAAGAGCTAGCTTGTCAGGCATGGATAAAGTATGGAAAGGAACAGGATACATAGAATTTTCATTTCATAAAGATAAAGAAAGAAGGAAAGACGATGCGCACGAACGAACTGGTTTTATATAAAAATATGGAATATGGGGAGATTCTCTCAAATATGACTTTTCTGATGGAGAATTATGACAATGAGTTCTATAACAGGGAAGATCTGCGAGGGTTATTGTTTGAATGTATCAATAAACTTCTGGAATTATCTGTTAGCCATGGTTTTGAAGGAAATCTCTGGCATACATATTTAACATTCCTCCTGGCAAATGATGAGAATGCTTATAGCACATCGTGTGAGATGACCGGAACGATTGAGGGCAGTATGAATGAGATTGCCTTGCATGATTTCGTGATCATGAAAGAATTGTTTGATTATGATTTTGAACCCTTGGAGAAGGTACTGGATGCCTCTTGTATCTCGATTCTGATGAAGTATAAAAAGAACAATGAAAGAAGCAAAATTTTTAATACACGAATCCGGGATAGAATTTGTGATCTGAGTGCGTCTCTTAGTGCAGCAGATACCGTGGATATTTTCAAAGAGCGTCTGACACAGTTTTATAAAGAATTTGGTGTAGGTAAGCTTGGGCTCCATAAAGCTTTTCGTGTGGAGCATCCAGAAGGTGGCAGGACGGAAATTGTTCCGATTACAAATATCGCCCATGTGCATTTGAATGATCTGGTTGGATATGAGATTGCCAAGAAGAAACTCATCGCCAATACAGAAGCTTTTGTAAAAGGAAAACGGGCAAATAACTGTTTGCTTTATGGGGATGCAGGAACAGGAAAATCTTCTTCCATCAAGGCAATTTTAAATCAGTATTACGATCAAGGACTTCGTATGATCGAAGTATATAAGCATCAGTTTCAGGATTTGAACAATGTGATCGACCAGATTAAAAACCGGAAGTATAAGTTCATTATTTATATGGATGATTTGTCTTTTGAGGAATTTGAAATTGAATATAAATATCTGAAGGCTGTAATTGAAGGTGGGCTAGAGAAGAAACCGGAAAATGTTCTGATTTATGCCACATCGAACCGACGCCATCTCATTCGGGAAACATTTAAAGATAAGGCGGATCGGGATGAGGAATTGCACACAAACGATACAGTACAGGAAAAATTGTCTTTGGTTGCACGGTTCGGTGTAACAATTTACTATGGTTCTCCAGATAAAAAGGAATTCCAACAGATTGTAAAAGAACTGGCATGGCAAAATGGAATTGAGATGCCGGAAGAGACATTACTGCTAGAGGCCAATCAGTGGGAGTTAAATCATGGAGGACTGTCTGGAAGAACGGCGCAACAGTTTATAGACTATCTTCTGGGAAAAACGGTGTAGGAAATAAAGGAGAGTTATTGTGAAATTAAAAAAGAAAAAGACAGCATTACTTCTGGTTCTGACAGGAGCACTTTGTGCAAGTCGGTCGTGTGCATGCCCTGACAGTATGACTCCGTAAAAATTGATAACTCATGTGGAAAGGAATCTGTCGAAAGTGGTTTCCTTTTCGAGCCAAGGGGAAATGGATATTAAGATGGAAGAAATTGTTCATTATACGAAAGTTACGATGGACATGGAGATGGAAAATACAATGAAACCAAAGGCAGGACATGCCAGAGGAACGGCAGAGGTCACCATGCGTGGAGTTAGTCTGAACAGTGAGATGGAGATTTATCAGGTGTCGGAAGATGGAAAACAGGTAACTTACAGCGGACTGGATGGCCAGTGGAGTCAGGAAACGGCCGAAAAAAGTACTGGAGGAATCGCACTAGATAAAAATCTGTTTTCAGAAATGGGAGATTCTATGGGGGGATTCTGTCTGGCAGAGCAACCGGTTGAAGTGGACGGTAAGGAGTGCTATGAAATGTATGGGGATGTCACCGGGGAGGAATTGACAGGGATTCTCGGAAGTCAGATGATTCATGGGTTTGGACTGGTGGAACTGCCCGATGATAGCGCAGTTGCACAACTAGAAATACCGATTATTTTTGATATATATCGCGAGGAGATGTTACCGGCAAGAATGATCGTAGATATGACAGAAGTACTGAATGAATTGTATGATACTCTGGGAGAATCAACAGATGTTACCCATTATGTGATTGAACTTTCATTTATGGGGTATAATCAGATAGATGAAATCACGGTTCCGGAAGAAGTGAAGAATACTGCGATCCCTGTCGTGTAAGATGTAGATGTGGATCGGTTATGGAGAGTACTTTTTGTATATATGGCACAGAAAAAGGAGACTAAATGAGGGAAGCTCATTTAATCTCCTTCTTTTATTTTACTGATATCACTATCAATCACCAACGAGTAGTTGGTATAGTATATGACAAATCCAGGTTTTCCGCCTTTTGGTTTTTTGACATGTTTCTTTTCGATATAGTCAATTTCGACTTTGTCTGCACCTCGCATGCTGGAATAGTAGGCAGCCAGACGCCCAGCTTCTTCAAAGGTTCTGTCTGGAAGTTCGTCTCCGTTTGTCTTAACGATAACATGAGAACCGGGAGCCTGCTTTGCGTGAAACCACCAGTCATTTCCAGTTGCAAAATGAAAGGTCAGATCTTCATTCTGGAAATTATTTTTTCCTACATACATATGATATCCGTCACTGGAAATGTAGTGAAGAGGATGGTTTTTGACCTTTATTTTCTTTTTCGTGAACTTTCGTTTCATGTAACCAGCGGAAATCAACTCTTCCTTGATTTCTGCAAGATCATCTTCACTTCGTGCAATATCAAGAGCAGTGCGTATCGATTCCAGATAGCGGATTTCATCGGAAGTTTCCTGGATCAGTCTGGAAAGTGCTTCAAAAGTACGTTTCTGTTTGTTGTATTTGTCGAAATACCTCTGTGCATTCTCCTGTGGTGTCATTGTAGAATCCAGAGGAATGGAAACCATCTCATTGTTGTAATAATTCAAAGCTTCCAGTTTTGTGGAACCTTCCTCAAGATTGTAACCGTAGACGTTGATTAATTCTCCATAAATTTTATAGGTGTTCCGGTTTTCAGTATCCTTTAACTGCTTCAACTGTAAATCGTATTTCTTGCGGTTTCGTTCCAGTGCCGTCTGCAAAATGTGACGTAAATCGGCGGATTTCTGGCGAATCCGAGTCATGGTGTTTTTGGTGGAATAATAAGTCTCCAATACCTGGGAAATGCTGTTAAATTCTACCCGTTTGTATTCTGTAAAATGACAAAGTGGAAGTGCAGAGAACTCTTTTGGTTCTTTTCCCAGATAGTATATCGCAGGGGAAAAGCTTTTGTTTCTAACTGCATCAAAATAAAGAATAAACTGATTATACAGATGATGCATGACATCTGTAGAGAGTTCAGCAGGTGGAATGGATGGATCAATCCCCGCAATGGAACAGATTTCTTCCGCCGTAACTGGACTGATTCCTGTGAAACTGGTGTATACAGCTCTGGACAGAGAGATCGGTTTTGAGGACAGAATGGTTGTAAAATCTTCCAGATTTATACTCAGAGGATCCGCCTTTTCCACGGTATCTGGGATGAAATATTTTCTGCCTGGAAGAACCTCGCGCACAGAACTGACCTGTGCAGAGATATGCTTGATGCTGTCAATGATGGTACCGTCCTCAGTACAGAAAATCAGGTTGCTGTGCTTGCCCATAATCTCTACAATCAATTCTTTTCTACAAAGATCGCCCATTTCATCTAGATGTTCAATGGTGAAGTGGATGATTCGTTCTAGTTTCGGCTGGTAAATATCTATAATCCGCCCGTTGGCAATGTGTTTTCGTAAAAGCATGCAGAAAGTAGGTGCTGTCATGGGGCTTGGTTTATTGGTTTCAGTCAGATATATCAGAGGAAGAGATGCACTTGCAGACAGATACAACCGATGTTGTCCGCCCGGAGCCTTGATGGTGAGAAGTAATTCGTCTGTTTCTGGCTGTGAGATCTTTGCAATTCTTCCGTTTAGAAGTTTGGTTCTTAGTTCGTGGACCAGATTTGCCACGACGATTCCGTCAAAAGCCATAAATGATACCTCCTTGAATTGCGCTTTGCGCAATCATTATATCATAGAATTCATATTTTGCATCAAAAAACTTCTGTTGCAGGAGTTGACCGAAAACATGCCGTGCGTTATAATAAATCGAAGTTCGAAAAATAAGAATACAGAGGATAAGTGCGATGATAAAGAGTATGACAGGCTTTGGAAGATACGAGTATCAGCAGGATTCAAAGAAGTTTATGGTAGAACTCAAAAGTGTGAATCATCGGTATTTGGATGTGAATATTCGGATGCCGAAGAAACTGAATTTCTTTGAAACTTCCATTCGAGCACTTTTGAAGCAATATGCATCACGCGGTAAAGTGGATATTTTCATCACTTATGAGGATTCAGCTGAAGAACAGGCAGTGTTAAAATACAATGCATCCCTTGCGGCAGAGTATGTGAAATATTTCCGACAGATGGGGGTTGAGTTTGGCATAGAGAATGATTTGCGGACATCTGTGCTGGCGCATTGCCCGGAAGTACTTGTAATGGAAGTACAGCCGGAGGATGAAGAAGAACTGTGGCAAGGATTAAGAGCAGCGCTTGAAGGCGCATTTTCTCGATTTGTAGAGACAAGAACTTCTGAAGGAGAACACTTGAAGAACGATATCCTGGAGAAGCTTGATAAGATGGAGCAGCTTGTTTCCAAAATTGAGGAGCATTCCCCTGAGATTGTAGCAGAGTATCGTACGAAGCTGGAAGAAAAGATGAGGGAAATTTTGGAAGACACGCAGATTGAGGAAAACAGGATTGCTGCAGAAGTGATTCTGTTTGCGGATAAAATCTGTACGGATGAGGAAATTGTACGGTTGAAAAGTCATATCTCCCATATGAAAGATACGCTGGAACTGCCAGAAGGTATCGGAAGAAAACTGGATTTTATCGCACAGGAAATGAACAGAGAAGCCAATACGATCTTATCAAAGGCAAATGATTTGGAGATTTCTAATTATGCGATTGACTTGAAGACAGAGATTGAAAAAGTCAGAGAGCAGATTCAGAATATTGAGTAATGTACGAGTAATAGAAATAGCAGGAGAGAAGCATATGAACGGAAAAGGAATTCTGATTGTAGTATCCGGTTTTTCCGGAGCAGGAAAGGGAACCCTGATGAAACGGCTTCTGGAAAAATATGAGGAGACGTACGCACTTTCAATCTCGGCAACGACAAGACAGCCACGGGAGGGTGAGCAAGACGGGAAAGAATATTTTTTCAGAACAAAAGAAGAATTTGAAAAAATGATTGCGAAAGCAGAACTGATAGAGTATGCTAAGTATGTAGAAAACTACTACGGAACGCCGAAGGCATATGTAGAAGAACAGTTGAATTCAGGGAAAGATGTTATTCTGGAAATAGAAATTCAAGGTGCGTTGAAGGTAAAAAAAGCATATCCAGACACCTTACTTTTATTTGTGGTGCCACCGAGTGCAGAGGAACTCAAAAAGCGTCTGGTCGAAAGAGGAACCGAGAGTATGGATGTAATTGATTCCAGATTGAAGCGAGCAGTGGAAGAATCCGATGGGATGGAAGAGTATGACTATCTGGTCGTCAATGATGATTTGGAGATCTGCGTGGAGGAGATGCATCAGATTATTTGTTCCGAGCATTTAAGAACTCGGCGGAATGGAGCGTTCATTGAGAATTTGAAAGAAGAATTAAGAGGTCTGAAAGGAGAAAAATAAATTATGTTACATCCATCGTACACAGATTTGATGAAAGTCGTAAACAGAGACGTTGAAGAAGGTGAAACAAAGATTGTCAACAGCAGGTATTCCATCGTTCTTGCAACTTCTAAAAGAGCGAGACAGATTATAGACGGAGATGAGGCGATGGTCGATGTGAAGCAGGGAACAAAGCCCCTATCTATCGCAATCGACGAGTTGAACAACGGGAAATTAAAGATTGTCGCTGAAAGTGCGGGAGAAGAATTGGAAGAAACGGTAGAAGAAGCAGTGGAAGAGACCGTGGAGGAATAAGCGGAAAAGGCAGATGCACATGTGGTATCTGCCTTTCGATTACAAAATGGAGAAATTATATGAAGATATTATTTATTTCACTTGGATGTGATAAGAACTTAACAGATACAGAAGTGATGTTAGGGCTTTTGGCTTCCAAAGGATACGAGATGACGAATGATGAAACAGAAGCAGATATCATTGTGATCAATACCTGCTGTTTCATTCACGATGCAAAAGAAGAAAGTATTCAGAATATTCTGGAGATGGCAGAGTATAAAAAGACAGGGAAGCTAAAGGCGCTGATCGTAACCGGATGTCTTGCACAGCGATATCGACAGGAGATACTGGATGAGATACCGGAAGTGGATGTAGTACTTGGAACAACTGCTTATGATAAGATACTAGAAGCTGTGAAAGAAGCGTTGGAAGGGCATGTTTCAGTGACAATGGAATCTCTGGAGAAGCTTCCGGAAGTGAAGACAAAAAGGCAGATTACGACAGGCGGTCACTTTGCATATTTGAAGATTGCAGAAGGTTGCGATAAGCATTGTACATATTGTATTATTCCGAAGATCAGAGGACGGTTCCGAAGTGTTCCGATGGAGAGGCTTCTTGCTGAGGCACAGGAACTGGCTGAGCAGGGAGTGAAGGAATTAATTCTGGTTGCTCAGGAAACGACATTATACGGGAAGGATTTGTATGGAGAGAAATCTTTGCACCGTCTTTTGAAAGAACTTTGTAAAATAAAGGGAATTCGTTGGATTCGTGTGATGTATTGTTATCCGGAAGAGATTACAGATGAATTGATTCAGGTGATGAAGGAAGAACCGAAAATCTGTCACTATCTGGATCTCCCGATCCAACATGCCAACGACGAGATATTGAAGCGGATGGGACGAAAGACGTCAAAGAAAGAGCTTGTTGAGATTATCGGAAAGCTTCGCCGAGAGATTCCAGATATTTGTCTTCGGACAACTCTGATTACTGGCTTTCCGGGAGAGACACAAAAACAGCATGAAGAATTATATCGATTTGTAAATGAGATGGAATTTGACCGTCTAGGTGTATTTACCTATTCTCCGGAAGAAGATACCCCGGCTGCCGAGATGCAGGGACAGATCGATGAAGAAGTAAAAGAAGAGCGTCAGGCAGAGTTAATGGAATTGCAGCAGGAGATTGCATTTGAAGCTGCAAAGAAGATGGCAGGCAGGGAAATCCTCGTTATGATAGAAGGAAAAGTGGCAGATGAAGCTGTCTATGTGGGCAGAACTTATCGAGATGCACCTAATGTGGACGGGTTGATTTTTGTGGAGACCGGAGAAGAACTCATGTCTGGTGATTTTGCGAAGGTGAAAATCACCGGAGCGTTGGAATATGATTTAATAGGAGGATTAGTAGAATGAATTTACCAAATAAATTGACTGTACTTAGGATTATCATGGTTCCGTTTTTTGTGTTTTTTATGCTGACTGATGTGGGTGGAGCTGCAAATAAGTGGATTGCGCTTATCTTGTTCTGTATTGCCAGTTTGACAGATCTGTTAGATGGTAAGATTGCAAGAAAATATAATTTGGTCACTAATTTTGGAAAGTTCATGGATCCACTGGCTGATAAGTTGCTTGTATGTTCTGCAATGATCTGTTTGATAGAGATGGAAAAACTGGCGGCATGGATCGTGATTGTGATTATCGCCAGAGAATTTATTATCAGTGGTTTCCGTCTGGTTGCATCAGATAATGGAATTGTCATTGCAGCAAGTTATTGGGGAAAGTTCAAGACGGTATTCCAAATGGCAATGATTATTGTTTTGATCATGGATCTGGGTGGAATATTTGATATGATCGGTATGATTCTTGTCTGGATCGCACTTGCACTGACGATTATTTCTCTTCTGGATTATATATTAAAGAATAAGCAGGTGTTGACAGAAGGTGGCATGTAAGATAGAAGGAGAATGACTGGAGGAAGGGCAGATGGAATTGTTTCAGAAAGATAGGCAATGTGACCTTGAGGAACATCTGGTTCAGCTTTTAAAGGAAAGAAATATGACGGTCAGCACAGCAGAATCTTGTACGGGAGGTCTGGTGTCCGGTGCTATAGTGAACGCAGCTGGAGCGTCTAATGTGCTGAATGAAAGCTATGTTACATATGCAAATGAGGCAAAAGAACGGCTGGTCGGTGTACGGCATGAGACCTTGGAACAGTTCGGCGCAGTCAGCATAGAAACAGCAGAAGAGATGGCACTTGGGGCAGCTAGAGTATCTGGGAGCAATGTTGGACTCAGTACTACCGGAATCGCCGGACCTGGCGGAGGAACCAAGGAAAAACCGGTAGGTCTGGTGTATGTAGGATGCAGTGTGGATGGGAAAGTTTGTGTGAAAGAACTGCATTTTACCGGAAATAGAATGGAAAACCGTCTGCATACCGTGGAAGAAGTATTGAAACTCGCAGTCCAAATGTTAGAACAGGATTTTGTAAAAACGATGTAAAAACTTGTAGAAAGTGACAATTGACGTACTGGCTTTTTTATGCGACAATAAAAGTAGTGTGATGTTAAATTTTTATCAACATTATGCGGGAGAAAAATCATTCATATTTGAAAGGAGTATTAACATGATTTATTCACATGAAGTAGAAATGATGTGTCCGGTAGCACAGGGTGCAAATCACGGACCGGCTCCGATTCCGGAAGAAGCAAAATGGGTAAAAGCAAAAGAAGTAAAAGATATTTCTGGTCTGACACATGGTGTAGGCTGGTGTGCTCCACAGCAGGGTACATGTAAGCTGACTTTGAACGTAAAAGACGGTATTATTCAGGAAGCTCTGGTTGAGACTATCGGATGTTCTGGTATGACACACTCAGCAGCGATGGCATCTGAGATTCTTCCAGGTAAGACAATTCTGGAAGCCTTGAATACAGACCTTGTCTGTGATGCAATCAATACAGCAATGAGAGAATTGTTCCTTCAGATCGTATACGGAAGAACACAGAGTGCATTTTCAGAAGATGGACTCCCGATCGGTGCTGGTCTGGAAGATCTTGGAAAAGGACTCCGTTCTCAGGTTGGTACAATGTATGGAACTCTTGCAAAAGGTCCACGTTATCTGGAGATGGCAGAAGGTTATGTAACAGGAATCGCTCTGGATAAAAATGATGAGATCATCGGATACCAGTTCGTAAGCCTTGGTAAGTTCACAGACTTTATTAAAGCAGGGGATACTCCGAACGATGCATGGGAGAAAGCAAAAGGTCAGTACGGACGCGTGGATGACGCAGTGAAGATTATCGACCCGCGTAAAGAGTAAGAAACGGCAATATCAGTATAAAGGTATAAAATCGCCCGGTAGGTCTAGGAATAAATTTACTGACGGCGATGACATGTATCGCACGCAGGCAGTGAAAGGTGAACTGCTGAGTGCTTATAACGAGGAGGACAATTAAATGGCTTTATTTGAATCATATGAAAGAAGAATTGATAAAATCAATGAAGTTTTAAACAGCTATGGCATTGCTTCTATCGAAGAGGCAGAGAAGATTACAAAGGATGCCGGACTGGATGTATACAATCAGGTAAAAGGTATTCAGCCAATCTGTTTTGAAAACGCATGCTGGGCATATACTGTAGGTGCAGCAATTGCAATCAAAAAAGGATGTAAGACAGCAGCAGACGCAGCAGCAGCAATCGGAGAAGGTCTTCAGGCTTTCTGTATCCCAGGTTCTGTAGCAGATCAGCGTAAAGTAGGTCTGGGACATGGTAATCTTGGAAAGATGCTTCTGGAAGAAGATACAGATTGTTTTGCATTCCTTGCAGGACACGAGTCTTTCGCAGCGGCAGAAGGTGCTATCGGTATCGCTGAAAAGGCAAACAAAGTTCGTAAAAAACCACTTCGTGTTATCCTGAACGGACTTGGAAAAGATGCTGCAAAGATTATTTCCAGAATTAACGGATTTACTTATGTAGAGACAGATTATGATTATTATACAGGAGAATTAAAAGAAGTTCAGAGAATTGCATACTCTGATGGACTTCGTTCTAAAGTAAACTGCTATGGAGCAAATGATGTACGTGAGGGTGTTGCAATTATGCACAAAGAGGGTGTAGACGTATCTATTACAGGTAACTCTACCAACCCGACACGTTTCCAACATCCGGTTGCAGGTACATACAAGAAAGAATGTATGGAACAAGGTAAGAAGTACTTCTCAGTTGCTTCCGGTGGTGGTACAGGACGTACACTTCACCCAGATAACATGGCTGCAGGACCGGCTTCTTATGGTATGACAGATACTCTTGGACGTATGCATTCTGATGCACAGTTTGCAGGTTCTTCTTCTGTACCGGCTCACGTAGAGATGATGGGTCTTATCGGCGCAGGTAACAACCCGATGGTTGGTATGACTGTTGCAGTAGCCGTTTCTATTGAAGAAGCAGCGAAAGAAGGAAAATTCTAATAAATGATGGTTTGATTCATTAGATTTTAAGAAATAAAAGTTAGACACGTTATTTTAAGCAAAACGCTTATGACGTGTCTAATTTTTTTGTATGCAGGAAGGGGGAAAATCTAATGAAAAAATACAGAAGCGGAGAGGCAGTCAAAGAAAGACAACCTCTCATAAACTAAACAATTATTTATGGGAAGTAGAAAATATTATAGTTAGGATAAAAATAGTATTATTAAAAATGACAAATCTGATTATTTTATTTTTTGTAAAGAAGTATAATCAATTGAAGTACTGTTAGTGGATTTATAAGTAAAAAAATCCAAAGATACACTTTAAAAATCTCGAATAGTCAGTTGTGCCCAAAAGACCAAAACTGAAAACTGTACAAAAAATACTTATTATAATTGCAACAATACATATAAATAATTTATATTTTTTTATTTTAATTGCCCCTTCTATTATATTAGATTTCTTGTATAATTATAATAACATATATAAATTCGAGAAAGAAGTACTAATAGTGCTTGAAATAAGTATAATCAATAAACTATAAATCACTCTTCCGTTTGTTACAGAAGAGTGATTGTTGATTAGATTTAGACAAATGGGGATTTGATAATTAATTGACTTATAACGATACCTAATTTATAATATGTAAAATAAAAGTAAGCATTCAAAAAATAACAAA
>JAHHTO010000067.1 GCA_020024595.1 Schaedlerella sp. | reverse complement strand
ATCGTACATACTGGAATATTTATCACGCACTGCTTTCAGAAGATGCGGGGAAGGCAGAGGTTGTTTTTCACATGATGCAGGCCTCTCGTACGGTGAAGAACAGCAAGAAGATCATGGAGCATCTCAGCAATCCAGACGTGGAAAAGGTGTTCGAATTGAGTCGAAGAGTCAGCAACGAAGCTCATCAGTTTATAGAATTCATCCGTTTTCGTGAATTGGAAAACGGAGTGTTGTTCTCAGAAATCAATCCGAAGAATCGGGTGCTTACTTGTATTGGCAATCATTTTTCCGATCGTTTTCCATTGGAAAACTGGGTGATTTATGATAAGACACATGAAGAATTTCTTGTACATCAAGCCCGATATCCATGGGTATTCGTTCAAGATGTCACTTTGAATCGGGAAATGCTGGAACGTGTATCGAAAAGCGAAATTGAGATCGAGCAGCTGTGGAAGAACTTTTTTGAATCCGTTTCCATCAAAGAACGAGAGAATCCGAACTGTCAGAGAACGCATCTCCCGTACAGATTCCGAGCTGATATGACAGAATTTGTTCAATGAATTTATATACAAAAACGCTGCATTCACACAAAAAGTATTGTATAATAGATACAGATAGATTATGATGATAACAACACGAAAGAGAGCATCCGGATGATTTCAAAATGAAAGAAGGGAGAAGAATGGAGAATACAGTTTATATATGGCTTGGCCTGCTGATTCTGTTTCTGATCATCGAGATCGCAACAGTTGGCCTTACAACAATCTGGATGGCAGGAGGGGCACTTGTAGCACTGATGTTGGAACTGGCAGGGGTGAATGTCTGGTGGCAGATATGGGCTTTTCTGATCGTATCATTTGTATTACTTGTATTTACACGTCCATTTGCGGCGAAATACATAAACTCCCATCATGAAAAAACGAATTATGAAGGGATTATCGGAAAAGTGGTTAGAATAACAGAAAAGGTAGATAACCTGCAGGAGACCGGAACTGCTATTGTAAATGGACTGGAATGGACAACGAGAACAGAACAAAATGGAGAGGTACTGCAACCGGGAGAATTGGCAAAAGTTGTGGATATCTCAGGAGTGAAGCTGATTGTAAAAAAGTATGAGGAGGAATAAGTGATGGTAGGAATTATTGTGGCAATTATTTTTTTGATTTTTATTTTGATTATGATATCTTGTGTGAAGATTGTACCACAGGCACACGCATATGTTCTGGAAAGACTTGGGGGATATCGGGCAACATGGGGGGTTGGTATTCATTTAAAAATGCCGATTCTGGATCGGGTTGCAAGACGTGTGTCGTTGAAGGAACAGGTTGTGGATTTTGAACCTCAGGCAGTTATTACAAAGGATAATGTAACGATGCAGATCGATACGGTTGTTTTCTTCCAAATTACAGATCCGAAGAAATATGCTTACGGGGTAGAGAGTCCGATTGCTGCGATTGAGAATCTGACAGCGACAACTCTTCGTAATATTATTGGTGACTTAGAGCTAGATGAGACTTTGACATCCCGAGAGACAATCAATACAAAGATGCGTACGATTCTGGACATTGCGACAGATGAATGGGGAATCAAAGTGAATCGTGTAGAATTAAAGAATATCATGCCTCCAAAGGCGATTCAGGATGCAATGGAGAAGCAAATGAAGGCAGAACGTGAACGAAGGGAAGCGATTCTTCGTGCAGAAGGTGAGAAAAAATCTACGATCCTGGTAGCAGAAGGTGAGAAAGAGTCCTTGATTCTAGAAGCAGAGGCGACGAAACAGGCTGCAATCCTGAAGGCGGAGGCTGAGAAGCAGAAGAGAATCAAGGAGGCTGAGGGGCAGGCAGAGGCGATCCGGACTGTACAGAAAGCGACTGCAGAAGGAATTGAGTTTATCAAAGCGGCAGGAGCAGATCACGCCGTATTGACAATCAAGAGTCTGGAAGCCTTTGAAAAGGCGGCAGACGGAAAGGCAACAAAGATTATCATTCCATCAGAACTGCAGGGGATCGCAGGTCTGACAAAAACGATTGCTGAAGTTGCAGGTGTGGATGCCAAGATAGAATAGAAAGAGACATTTGCAAAATGGCAGGATCGTATTTTTTGAGAGGAAACGGAATGTATGGCGGAACAGTTTATTCGTCTTTCTGTTCGTAATCTAGTGGAATTTATTTTAAGAGAGGGCAATATTGATAATCGTATCACCGGGAACATGGATAAAGATGCCATGCAGCAAGGAAGCAGAATCCATCGTAAGATCCAAAGGAGGATGGGGTCTGAGTATCATGCAGAAGTTTCTTTGAAAAAAGAGTTCCCGTGTGGCAGCTTTATACTCCAGATTGAAGGACGCGCGGATGGAATTTTTGATGAAAATGGTTGTGTGTATGTCGATGAAATCAAATCCGTGCTGAAAGATTTGAATTTTATTGAAAAACCTGTCGGAGTACATCTTGCGCAGGCAAAGTGTTATGCATACATCTATGCTTTTCAGAACAAGCGGGATACCATTGGAGTCCAGATGACATATTGTCATATGGAAACGGAGGAGATTAAGCGGTTTCGGGAAATGTATACGATGGAAGAACTGGAAATCTGGATGACGGAGTTGATCCATCAGTATGAAAAATGGGCAAAGTTTCAGATAGACTGGAAGAGTGTCAGAAATATTTCGGCTCAAAAGACAGAATTTCCGTTTCCTTACAGGAAAGGGCAGAGAGAGTTGGTAAGCTCTGTATATCGAAGTATTTTGCGGAAGAAAAAGCTGTTTATCCAGGCGCCTACCGGAGTGGGCAAGACGATGGCAACGATTTTTCCGGCGGTACGTGCAGTAGGAGAAGGTCTGGGAGAAAAGATATTTTATCTGACAGCAAAAACTATCACACGTACCGTGGCGGAACAGGCATTTCAAACATTACGCGAACAGGGGCTTCAGTACAAAGTGGTTACTTTGACAGCAAAGGAGAAGATTTGCTTTTGTGAGTCAACGGAGTGCAATCCGGATGCTTGTCCTTATGCAAAAGGGCATTATGATCGGGTGAATGATGCAGTCTTTGATCTGATCACGAATGTCTGTGAACTATCCCGTGAGGTTCTGGAGGCGCAGGCGCAGAAATATCAAGTCTGCCCGTTTGAAATGGCATTGGATGCGTCTTTGTGGGTAGATGCGATTATTTGTGATTATAATTATGTTTTTGATCCAAATGCACATTTAAAACGCTTTTTTTCCGAAGGTGAAGTAGGAAAATATCTGTTTTTGATTGATGAGGCACACAATCTGGTAGAACGTGGAAGGGAAATGTACAGTGCTGAACTGTATAAGGAAGATGTTTTAAGCATTCGGCGTCTTGTGAAAGCAGAAGATACGAAATTGGCAAAACGTCTGGATGAATGCAATAAGCAGCTGCTTGAATTGAAAAAGGAATGTGAAAATTATAAGATTCTGGACAGTGTATCTCATATCGCATTAAAATTGATGAATGTGATGGGAGAATTGGAACGATACCTGGAAGAAAATCAGCACAGTAAGAAGCGGGAAGAAGTGTTGAATTTTTATTTTCAGGTGCGTGCATTTTTAAACATTCATGAAATACTAGATGAGAACTATGTGATTTATACGGAAATGGAACCTGGTGGTAGATTTAAGTTAAAGCTTTTGTGTGTGAATCCGGCAGTGAATCTGCAGACGTATTTGGAACAAGGCAACGGTATCGTTTTCTTTTCTGCAACATTGCTTCCAATCCAATATTATAAGAAATTATTGAGTGTAGAAACGGATGACTATGCAGTGTATGCAGAGTCGTCCTTTCCATTGGAAAATCGTTTGATTTTGCTGGGTACTGATGTGAGTACAAAGTATACGATGCGCGGACCGGATATGTATGACCGATTTGCAGAATATATTCTTCGCGTTGTGCACGGAAAAAAGGGAAATTACCTAGTTTTTTTCCCATCGTACCGTTTTATGAAAGACGTGTATGAGCAGTTTCAGGTGAAACGGGGGAGTGAAATTGAGTGCATGATACAATCTCCGTATATGGATGAAGAAGCACGTGAAATCTTTCTAGAGACCTTTGAAGAAGAACGGGAGCGCACTCTGGTTGGATTCTGTGTGATGGGTGGGATTTTTTCCGAAGGGATTGACTTGACAGAGGACAGACTTATTGGTGCTATGATCGTGGGAACTGGGATTCCGCAGGTATGCAATGACAGAGAGATTATTAAAGGGTATTTTGATGCCAGAGATATGTCAGGATTCGATTACGCCTATCTATATCCGGGGATGAATAAGGTGCTACAGTCAGCCGGGCGGGTCATTCGTACAGAAAGAGATAAGGGCCTGATTTTACTTTTGGATGAGCGGTTTCAGGGATGGCGGTATCAGCAAATTTTCCCCAGAGAATGGACCGGAATTAGGCGATGTTGTTTAGAGGATGTTCAGAATCGAATAGAACAGTTTTGGAGAGGAACAGAAAGGTATGAGAGATCAACTGACAAAAAGTGACGTGAAGAAGATTCAGGAGGAGATAGAGCACCGCAAACTAGTCGTCCGAAAAGAGGCGATCGAGGCGGTAAAAGAAGCAAGGGCACATGGGGATTTGAGTGAGAACTTTGAATATCATGCAGCAAAGAAGGATAAGAATCACAATGAAAGCAGGATTCGCTATCTGGAACGTATGTTGAAAACAGCAATTATAGTAGATGACAGTTCCAAAGAAGATGAGGTTGGGATCAACAATACTGTGGAATTGTATATGGAAGACGATGATGAAACCGAAACTTATCGTCTTGTTACCTCTGTTCGGGGCAGCTCTATAAATGGACTGATCAGTATTGAATCACCGCTTGGGAAAGCGATTTTAGGGCGGAAGCTGAATGATCGTGTATATGTGAAAGTAAATGATGAGTTTGGGTATTATGTGGTGATCCGAAAGATTGTAAATACAAATAATGATGCGAATGATCATATCCGAAGTTACTGAGAATACATAAAAATTATTTTCTGCATTTTACGCGTGAATAGGCAAGGGGAAGAGAGATAAATGAATATTAGAACGGTATTATTTGATTTGGATGGAACATTGACAGATTCGGGTATGGGGATTGTGAATTCAGTTCGCTATGCAATTGAAAAGTTCGGAATGGATGTGGATGAAAGTCAGTTGCCGGGATTTGTTGGACCGCCACTCCAGCAGCATTTTCAGGAAGTATGCGGGGTGGGAGACGATGATGGAAAGCGTTTGGTTTCACTATACCGTGAACGATATGTTGATATCGGTATTTTTGAAAATGAAATATATCCGGGGATCATGGAACTTTTGAAGAAGTTGAAAGGAAATGGATTTTGTATCTGTATGGCAACATCTAAACCAGAAAAATTTGCGCTTCAAATTGCAGAATATTTTCAGATAGCAGAGTATTTTGATGTGATTGGCGGAAGTTTGATGGATGGTCGGCGCGTCAATAAGGCAGAAGTGATTGAATATGTTTTAAATAGTTGTCAAGTTGAAAACAGGGAACGGGTACTGATGATCGGTGACCGGAGTCATGACATCATTGGTGCAAAGAATACGGGTGTGCATTCCATGGGCGTGTTATTTGGCTACGGTAGCCGAGAAGAACTGGAAGCCGCAGGAGCAGAATGGATTGCAGAAACACCAGAAGATATTTGGAGATTGATTACAGAAGAATAAATCCTCCTGTGGTTACTAAGACATTCTCCTTTTTGTCGTTTGACGAGTAAGAATGTGTCTTAGTAACACAGGGGGATTTTATCTTGTTTTGTTATCTTTGGTATCTATTTTCTGTATTCAAATTTTTATTTGCCGTAGAAAGCATCAATTTAATTCGGTTGAGCTGATTGACCTCGCTTGCACCTGGGTCAAAATCAATAGCGACTACGTTGGACTTTGGATATAGTCTGCGAAGTTCCTTGATAACACCCTTTCCGACTACATGATTCGGCAGGCAGGCGAATGGCTGGGTGCATACGATATTGCTTGCGCCACTGTGAATCAGTTCCAGCATTTCTCCAGTTAAGAACCATCCCTCTCCAGTCTGATTTCCCAAAGAAACAATCTCAGATGCCATCTTTGCAAGATCTTGAATCTTTGCAGGGGGAGCGAAGTGTTTACTTTCTTTAAATGCTCTGCTTGCTGGATTGCGAAGCCATTCCAGTGTTTTGATACCGAGGTTTCCAATCAATGCCTTGGATTTTTTCATTCCAAGATGCGAAAATTTAAAGTTCTGATTGTAGAAGCAGTAGAGAAAAAAGTCGAGTAAATCAGGAACAACTGCTTCTGCACCTTCTGACTCTAGGAGTTCTACCAGATAGTTATTCGCTGCCGGAAGAAATTTGACAAGAATCTCACCAACTACACCGACACGAGGTTTTTTGATGTCCAGCAATTCCATATTGTCAAAGTCATGAATAATTTCGGTACAAAGTTTTTTGAATTTTCGTCTGGACGGATAACCGGTCGTTAAAAATTGTCTGCATTTTTCCACCCATTTCCTGTGAAGGTGGTTGGCTTCCCCTGGAACTGCCTCATATGGACGCATACGGTACACACATTTCATGAAGATATCTCCAAGGATAATTGCATACATTCCACGCATCACAAGTGTAGGAGTGAGAGTGAATCCGGGGTTGCTTTCAAGACCGCTTAAGTTTAATGAAATAACTGGAATTCGTGCATATCCAGCCTTCTTTAATGCCCGACGGATAAATCCGATATAGTTGGATGCACGGCAGCCACCTCCAGTCTGAGTAATGATGATCGCAAGATGGTCTGTGTCATATTCTCCCGACAGAATGGCATCCATGATCTGACCGACAACCATCAGAGATGGGTAGCAGGCATCGTTATTCACGTATTTGAGTCCTATGTCAACAGCATGTTTGTTGTCATTTGGCAAAATTTTTATGTTGTATCCGCCAGCTTTGAGTGCCGGCTCCAGTAACTCGAAATGAATCGGAGACATCTGCGGACAGAGAATGGTATAAGTATCTCGCATCTCTTTCGTAAATGGTATTTTTTCGATCGAGGCAGGTTTGATATCGCGTGTAACACTTCTTTGTTCGCGGACACGAATTGCTGCCAGCAGAGAGCGGACACGGATTCGGGCTGCACCCAAGTTATTAACTTCATCGATTTTCAATGTTGTATAAATCTTATCTGAATTTGTCAGAATTTCAGCTACCTGATCAGTTGTTACAGCATCCAGACCACATCCGAAGGAATTAAGCTGGATCAAATCCAGATTATCTACGGTCTTTACATAATTTGCCGCTGCATACAGCCGAGAGTGATACATCCACTGATCCATAACATTCAGAGGACGCTCTACCGGATTCAGGTGTGATACGGAATCTTCAGTCAGCACGGCAATATTGTAGGAATTGATCAATTCTGGAAGACCGTGATGTACTTCTGGGTCAATGTGGTAAGGACGGCCGGCAAGAACAATTCCACGGTTTCCTGTTTCATTTAAGAAGCGAATCGTTTCTTCTCCCTTTTTACGCATGTCTTCACGGCATGCAGCAAGTTCCGTCCACGCAGCATGGACTGCCTCACGGATTTCTGTTGATGAGATGTCAAATTTCTCTGACAATTCCTCTGTCAGTCTATAGGAGATAGTATCTTCACTTTGAAAGCTTAGAAACGGGTGAATGAAATCTACCTTTCCTGTAATGATCGGATCCATGTTGTTCTTGATATTTTCAGGATAGGATGTAACAATCGGGCAGTTATAGTGGTTGTTTGCATCTTTAAATTCGTTTCTTTCGTAAGGAATCGAAGGATAGAAAATGTGCTGGATGCCCTGATCGATCAGCCATTGAACATGACCGTGCGCAAGTTTGGCGGGGTAACATTCGGATTCACTTGGAATGGATTCGATTCCCAATTCATAGATCTTCCTGGTAGAAGCGGGCGAAAGCACAACCCGAAATCCCAATGTATGAAAAAATGTAAACCAAAACGGATAGTTTTCGTACATATTCAGCACACGGGGAATTCCGATGATGCCGCGATTTGCCTCAGATTCTTCCAAAGGTGCATAGTCAAAATATCGGTGCATTTTGTAGTCAAAGAGATTCGGCAGTTTATTTTCCGTTTTTTCTTTGCCGAGACCGCGTTCGCAGCGGTTTCCAGTGATAAAGCGTCTTCCGCCACTGAAATGATTGACAGTCAGACGGCAATTGTTAGTACAGCCTTTGCATTTTTTCATGGTGGTAGAATATTCCAATGCTTCAATCTCTTCGATAGAAAGCATGGTGGTTCCTTTACAGCCATTGTAGCGTTCTCTTGCAATCAGGGCAGCACCGAATGCACCCATAATACCTGCAATATCCGGACGGATTGCTTCACAGTCGGCAATCTTTTCAAAACTGCGGAGAATGGCATTGTTGTAGAAGGTGCCACCCTGTACTACGATGTGCTTGCCAAGTTCAGATGCATCGGATACTTTGATGACTTTAAACAGAGCATTTTTAATCACGGAATAAGCAAGCCCGGCAGAAATGTCTGCAACAGAAGCCCCTTCTTTCTGTGCCTGTTTGACCTTTGAGTTCATAAATACAGTGCATCGTGTTCCAAGATCGATCGGATTGTTGGCATATAATGCTTCATGTGCAAAATCTTCGACAGAGTAGTTCAAAGACTTTGCGAATGTTTCAATAAAAGAACCACATCCGGAAGAGCATGCTTCGTTAAGCTGAACGCTGTCTACTGTCTGGTTTTTGATCTTGATGCATTTCATATCCTGCCCACCAATGTCGAGGATACAGTCTACATCCGCTTCAAAGAAAGAGGCTGCATAGTAATGAGATACAGTTTCAACTTCTCCTTCATCCAATAAAAGGGCAGATTTAATCAATGCTTCTCCATAACCGGTAGAGCAGGAATGTACAATCTCTACATTTTCTGGAAGCTGGCTGTAAATATCTTTGATCGCCCGGATGGTTGTTCCAAGTGGGTCACCGTCATTGTTGTGGTAGAAGGAGTATAAAAGAGTTCCGTCTTCACCGACAAGAGCGGCTTTGGTTGTTGTAGAACCAGCATCAATTCCTAAAAATGCTTTTCCATGATAAGTTGCAAGATCTTTAATTGGAACCTGATGACGGTTATGACGTGTGATGAATTCTTCGTATTCAGCCGTGGTGGAAAATAATGGCTCCATACGTTCAATCTCAATATCCATCTGAATTTTGCCTGCCAGACGTTCTTGAAGTTCCCTTAAAGCAACGGAAATCTCCCTTTTAGAATTTAATGCGGAGCCAATTGCTGCAAACAAATGCGAGTGATTCGGCGCAATGATATGTTCGTCGTCTAGTTTTAACGTGCGGATAAACGCATTTCGAAGCTCAGATAAAAAGTGAAGTGGTCCACCTAAAAATGCAACATGACCGCGAATCGGCTTTCCACAGGCAAGACCACTGATTGTCTGATTGACAACGGCCTGAAAGATTGATGCAGCGAGATCTTCTTTTGCGGCACCTTCATTAATCAGCGGTTGGATATCTGATTTTGCAAATACTCCGCAGCGCGCTGCAATGGAATATAGAGCCTGATAATGTTTGGCGTATTCATTCAGACCGGAAGCATCTGTTTGAAGCAGAGATGCCATCTGATCAATAAAAGAACCGGTGCCTCCTGCGCAGACACCATTCATACGTTGTTCTACATTTCCACCTTCAAAATATATGATTTTGGCATCTTCTCCTCCTAATTCAATTGCAACATCTGTCTGAGGAGCATAATCCTGCAAAGCAGTGGAAACCGCAATGACCTCCTGAACAAAAGGAATGCCCAGATGTTTTGCCAGTGCTAGCCCACCGGAGCCGGTAATTACCGGAGATACGCGGATCGAGCCGAGGATATATAGGGCACGTCCGAGAAGGTCTGATAGTGTCTCCTGAATGTTGGCAAAGTGCCGTTCATAGTCTGAAAATAGGACTTCATTTTCATTGTTCAGCACCGCAATCTTAACAGTTGTTGAACCAATATCAATTCCTAAAGTATGTAAATTATTTGATTTCATAGATTACTCATCCTCTTTTATAATAAAATGTATTCCTGTTATTTCCTATTAAATACAGTCAATTTTTGACAGCTTTTTACATTATACGACAAGATAAAAAAAAACACAATCTTTATACAACCCTATACAACCCTTTTGTATGGTTTGGGTTATGCTGATACACCGTAAATTTTCACAAACAAAAATAAGGAAGCAGACAAAATGGAGTAAATATGCAACATATGTTTGACAAACCAACAGTCGGACGATACAATTATCTATATGCAAAAAATTAGATTTAAATTAAACAAGAGGAGATTGAAGAAACTTGAATTGGTTAAGTAAATTGGAAAAAAAGTTTGGCCGCTATGCGATTCATAATTTGACGATGTATTTGATAGGCGGATATGTTATTGGATTTGGTGTATATATGTTCGTGCCAGGGCTTTTAAACTGGCTGACACTGGAGCCTGCGTATATTTTAAGAGGACAGATTTGGAGAATCGTTTCTTGGGTACTGATTCCACCGGGTGGAAATATTTTGACAACGGTTATCATGATGATTTTTTATTATTCACTTGGCAGGGTATTGGAGCAGACATGGGGGGCGTTCCGATACAATGTATATATTTTTTCGGGGATTTTATTTACGGTATTAGGAGCATTTCTTCTTTATGCGATCATTGGTGTGGATGCTGTGGGATACGGGATGTTTTTTAGCACATATTATATTAATATGTCTATTTTTCTTGCATTTGCGGTAAGTTATCCAGATATGGAAGTGTTGCTGTATTTTATTATTCCGATTAAGATGAAATGGATGGCGCTTGTGTATGCCGTAATGATTTTGTATTCCTTGATCAATGGTAATTTATATACAAGAATTGCAATTATTGCATCAATCCTGAATTTCCTGGTATTTTTCTTATCCAGCAGAAATGTGAAGCCATATATGCCGAAACAGCAGATGCGGAAAAGAAAGTTTCAGAAGCAGACTTCCAGACCGCATATGACATATGCAGGAGGTGCAAAGCACCGGTGTGCGGTCTGTGGCAGAACAGAACTGGATGATCCAACACTGGAATTCCGATATTGTTCGAAGTGTAATGGTAATTTTGAATACTGCCAGGATCATCTGTTTACACATGAACATGTCAAGTAGGAATTGATTGTTTGAAGTGATGCTAATATGATATGAAATATAGAAGACGAGCATATAGGGAAAGACAAGATCAGAATCGTATCAAAAGGAGATTGTAGATGAAAAAGACAAAAGTAGTATGTACGATGGGACCAAGAACAGATGATAGAGAAATCATGCGAGGGCTGATTCGAGAGGGGATGGATGTGGCACGTTTTAACTTTTCACACGGCTCTCATCAGGAACATAAAGGTCGCATGGATCAGCTAAAACAGCTTCGGGAAGAGGAACATAGAAATGTGGCTATCCTACTTGATACAAAAGGACCTGAGATTCGAACAGGGCTGTTGAAAGACGGAAAAAAGGTGATGCTGCAAACAGGCAATACGTTTGTGTTGACAACAGAGGAGATGGTCGGAGATGACACAAAGGTGTCCATTACGTATGACGGACTTGTAGAAGATGTAGATACCGGCAAAAGAATTCTGATCGATGATGGATTGATTGAACTGGAAGTCATTACCAAGCGTGGCAAAGATATTGTATGTAAGATTTTGAATGGAGGCGAACTGGGGGAACGCAAAGGGGTCAATGTACCCAATGTTCCGGTAAGGCTCCCGGCGATCACAGAAAAGGATAAGGAAGATATTCGTTTCGGAGTGGAGCAGGGAATTGATTTTATTGCAGCTTCTTTTGTGAGGAATGCAGAATGTGTGTTGGAGATTAAAGCATATCTGAAAGAACTGGGAACCCCATATACACCGATTATTGCTAAGGTTGAGAATGCAGAGGGGATTCAGAATATTGATGAGATTATCCGTGCGGCAGATGGAATCATGGTTGCCCGCGGAGATCTTGGGGTAGAAATACCGGCAGAAGAAGTCCCGTATCTGCAGAAGATGATGATCCAGAAGTGCAACAGTAATTTTAAAACAGTCATCACTGCAACACAGATGCTGGATTCCATGATTCGGAATCCGCGTCCTACAAGAGCAGAGGTAACAGATGTTGCGAATGCTGTCTATGATGGAACCGATGTAGTGATGTTGTCTGGAGAGACTGCATCAGGAAAATATCCAATTGAGGCATTGCAGATGATGGTGCATATTATCGAGAATACAGAGCAACATCTGGATTATGAACAGATGATTGAACAGGCAGGGGATCATTTAAAATCCAATTTGTCCAGTGCAATTGGATATTCTTCTGTTGTTGCTGCTGCAAACCTAGATGCAAAATGTATTATTACACCGACGGTATCAGGAGCAACATCAAGAGTGGTATCCAATCTGCGCCCCAGACAGGTGATTCTCGGTGTTACACCGAATGAGCGTACTTTACGTCGAATGTCCATCTATTGGGGAGTGATTCCACTGAAATCGCTGGCTTTTACAACAACGGATGATATTTGTGAAGGTGCTATAGAACTTGCGGCAGTTAAGAAATATGTAGAGTCTGGAGATGTTGTTGTATTGACTGCGGGAATTCCTTCTTCTAATGTGCAAAAAGAGCAGAGCGGAGCAAGCAATATGATGCGGATCGCAACAATTGAGTAGAAGAAATCAGAATAAAAACACGGCATTGGATTCCATGGAATCCAATGCCGTGTTTTGTTGTCGTAAAGAGAATATACGCTACATTTCTATAGGTATATCGGGGTTATGCCGGTATTGTATTTGTTGGCTCTTTGAAATAATTTAAAAATTCTTCGGCAGCTTTTGTGAGAGGAATTTGCTCATTGTATGCAATTACCAGTTCACGGGAAGGAAGTTCGTCTTCCGTTTTTACAATGAATAGGTCATTCACCAAATCCGTAATACAAAAATCGGGAACGAATGCAATTCCTA
>JAHHTO010000066.1 GCA_020024595.1 Schaedlerella sp. | reverse complement strand
AACAATATCAATACCGCAAACCAGCCAAAAATTGCGAAAGGCTTTCCTTTTATATAAGAAAGAATGATATTCAGCCATTCTCCCGCATAGCTAAGTGCCACTCGGTAAGCCAGAACAATCAGACCACCAATGCCTCCGACCAAAAGTCCCTCTCCGATCAAAATGACAGGAAAACGTCTAGCACGCTTAAGTGTATAAGAAGTATTTTTTGTCATTGCCACCACCTCATTTTATTTCTTTATTTATTATAACTGTCACCGATTATCCCGACAACCCGGAATTTCACTTTTCATAACTGTCCACACTAATTTCTGTTTTTAAAGTGTATTTATTGACATTCCGAAAATGTTGTTTTATTATAAATTATATTTTCGTACTTTAAACGGGTAAAGTCTTGCAGTGTGAAAAATATTTTTGAATTTTCTTTATACGCAGAACATTTTATATTAGAATAAGATGGAATGTGTCTTTCTGCATTTTCAACCGTAAATTTGTAGTACTCAATATCTACCACTGAATGGAGGAGTTATATTATGATTATCGTATTAAAACCACGCACCAGTGAAGAAAATATTTCCCGTGTAGAACATATGATCAAAAGACACGGACTGGATACCCATACTGTCCGCGGTGCAGAAATGACCATCATCGGTTGCATCGGTGATACAACTTCCGTTGATTCCAGACTCTTTGAAGTAGATGCTTCCGTTGACCGAGTCATGCATGTACAAGAACCTTACAAATTGGCTAATCGCGCATTTCATCCCGAAAATTCTATCATCGACGTATCCGGCGTCAAAATCGGTGACGGGCATCTGGCACTGATCGCAGGTCCTTGTTCTGTAGAATCTTACGAACAGGTACTCGAAATTGCACAAGCAGCCAAAGCTTCTGGAGCAAATATGCTCCGAGGTGGAGCATTCAAGCCAAGAACCAGTCCTTATTCTTTCCAGGGGCTTGGTCTGGAAGGTCTGGACATCCTCTGTGCCGTCAAGAAAGAAACCGGACTTCCTATTGTAACTGAATTGATGTCCACTGACCATCTGGATATTTTCAATGAAAAGGTCGATTTGATCCAAATCGGCGCCAGAAATATGCAAAATTTTGACTTACTCAAACAACTAGGCAAACTGAATCGTCCAATTCTATTAAAACGTGGTTTGAATGCTACATACGAAGAATGGATCATGTCTGCAGAATATATTATGGCAGCCGGCAATGAAAATGTCATTCTCTGTGAGCGTGGTATCCGCACCTTTGAAACCTACACACGGAACACATTGGATCTGCAGAGTATTCCGGTACTGAATAAGAAGACCCACCTTCCGGTTATCATCGACCCCAGCCATGCAGGCGGAAAATGGTGGCTTGTGGAACCTATGGCAAAAGCAGCAATTGCTGCAGGTGCCGACGGGCTGATGATAGAAGTACATAATAACCCGGAATGTGCGCTTTGTGATGGTGCCCAATCTTTAAAACCCGAAAAATACAGCGAACTTCTAAAACAAATCCGACAAATTGCGGAAGTAGTTGGCAAAACTTTATAAGAGTGATATATGGAGATAATATTATGGAACTAACAGTGAATCTGAAAGAAAACAGCTATTCAATCTATATTGAAAACGGGATTCTCCCATACGCAGGAAACTACATCACACAAATTTTTTCCGGAAAACGAATTTTTATCATTTCAGATGACAATGTATTTCCGCTTTACGGAAAAACTTTGCTTTCTGCTCTGTCCGAATGGGAATGCCATTCTTTCGTGCTTCCCCACGGTGAATCTACTAAGAGTTTTGAATCACTTCCAAAGATTTATCAGGCAATGCTACATGCCGAAATTTCCAGAAGTGATTTAATCATTGCGCTTGGTGGCGGTGTCATTGGAGATCTTACCGGATTTGCTGCTTCAACCTATCTGCGTGGTGTAAAGTTTGTGCAGATTCCAACCTCCTTGTTGGCACAGGTAGACTCTTCTGTCGGTGGAAAGGTTGCTGTCGATTTACTTCAAGGGAAAAATTTAATAGGAGCATTCTATCATCCGAAGTTGGTACTCATTGATCCCGATACACTCACTACCCTTCCTGTACGTTTTGTCAATGATGGCATGGGTGAGGTAATTAAATACGGCTGTATCAAAGATGCCTCATTATTTGAAATCTTAAAAGACAAAAACTCTTTTTCAAATTTGAAAGATATGTTGCCGGAAATTATTTTTCGTTGTGTAAATATCAAACGAATGATTGTAGAAAAAGATCCATTTGATACCGGAGAACGAATGCTTCTGAATTTTGGTCATACGCTAGCACACACAATCGAGCAATACTATCACTATGAAAGAGAAAGTCACGGAGAAGCCGTTGCCATCGGCATGTACCAGATCAGCAGACTGTCAGAACAACAAGGGCTGACCCCTGTGGGCACCGCCGAAAAAATCAGAAAAGTTTTGATCGCCTACCATCTTCCCTACGAATGCGGACTTCCGATCGAGCATTTACTTCATGCAATTCAACTGGATAAAAAGAACCTGAATAACCACCTGAATCTCATTCTTCTCCACGCAATCGGAGACAGTTACATTTCTCCTGCCAGCACAGAATTCTTTAGAGATGCAGGAAATATTTAAAAAAAAGCGATGAACGATATCCTTTTCGATATCTCATCGCTTCTTTTTTCATACCTCTCTCCTGATTATATGAGCCCATAATGTTTCATTGCATATGCAATTCCGTCTTCTTCAACCTTTTTCGTTACAAACTCCGTATATGGCTCCAGCCCTTTCGCATGTTCCCCCATCGCAATCGTATGTTTCGCATACTCAAACATAGACAAGTCATTCAAACTATCTCCAAACACATATGCACATTCTTTTGAGAGACCGAATTTCTTCAAAATAAAATCACAAGAAGTTGCTTTGGAAAACTTCTTCTGAACCACTTCATACGTATCATTTCCCCGATCAATAACTTCCATATCAGATTCTACATATTTAAAAAGTGCTTCTTTATCACTTTTTTCATCTGCATAGAGAAATAATTTATCATAAATGCATTCTTTACTTTCAATGTACAAGTTCCTACCAAGTCCAAGTTCTCCCAAATGCATCCTTGCACGCTCTAACTCTGCAAACCGGGACTGCTGTTCTGGAAAATAAACATCTTTCGTACCTTCCAATACAACACCCAGATTGCACTCCCAGACTTTTTCTAGGATTTCATTCCCACGTTCCAACTCCAGATGACTTTCTAGCAATACCTCGTCTCTGTACACAAGATAACAGCCACAGCCGCACAGATAACCATCAAAATCAACTGCATAAATTTTTCTCGGCAAGGCACAGATGGTCCGTCCAGTATTGATAAATAATAAATGTCCATTTTGCTGTGCTTCGATCATCGCATGTATCGCACTCTGTGGTATCGTATGAGTATCATTACTTAAAATAGTTCCATCAATATCAAAAAACAATGCTGCTTTTTCCATTGTATTCTCTCCTACTCCTATCCAAATTTCCTCCAAAACTTTACCACGCCTCTTTGAAAATGTAAAGTATATCATCTCAGATATTTCCTTTCATTTACGATAACACCACGAATACTTCACCTTCTTCCAGAATATATTAAAACAAAAACGTAGGTGAACCATGAGCCAATCTGAATTCATGCCCCGGAAACAATTTTCGTTTCAAAAGTCACAATGGAAAAGAGTGAAAAAAATTACCCACACAGTTCTTCTATTCGCCATGGCTTTTCTAATCGGGAACCTTACAGCACGAGCAAAGAATCACTTTTTTCCTGAAATAGCTATGACCTCTGCTGAAGGAAACTGGGGCTTAAGTTTTCAACAAGACGGAGAACCGCCTATTGCCAACGCCTCCTATGAAGAGCTAAAAAAATACAACGCATACTATGCAGAAGATACGGATGAAAAAGTACTCTATCTCACCTTTGATGCCGGTTTTGAAAACGGAAATACACCGGCAATTCTAGATGCCTTAAAAAAGCATCATGTTCCTGCAACATTTTTTGTTGTAGGTACGTATCTTGAAAAAAATGCTGATTTGATCAAGCGTATGAGAGAGGAAGGACATACTGTCGGTAATCATACATACCATCACCCGGACATGTCACAGATTGCCACAAAAGAGGCCTTTGAAAAAGAATTAAAAGATGTGGAAACACAATACAAACAAATTACCGGTGAAGAAATGACCCGATTCTATCGTCCGCCTCAAGGAAAATATAATGAAGCCAATCTACAGATGGCAAAAGATATGGGTTACCATACTTTTTTCTGGAGCCTTGCTTATGTAGATTGGTATGAAAATAACCAGCCCACAAAGGAGGAAGCCTTTGAAAAGCTACTAGGCAGAGTTCATCCCGGTGCCATCATACTTCTTCACAGCACATCCAAAACAAACGCTGAGATTCTGGATGAGCTCCTAAGCAAATGGGAAGAGATGGGCTATACCTTTAAAACATTAAATCAGCTGACAGAAACTGCCAGCTGATTTTTATAAATAACCGCCTGCAACTATAACAGGTTTTCACTCTTTCTTTCGCTCTGGTATCTTTTCACTTATATCATGCTTCATAATATAAAAATACATGACAAGCAACAATACAGCTGCAAAAACCCATGCAGTCGGACCTGCCATACAGACCCCCAGATAACTCTTCTTTTCAGCCGAAAGAACTGCTACAATGCCTCTTCCGATCAGTTCTGCTACACCTGCCATCATTGGAAGCAGACCATATCCCATCCCCTGAATTCCATTTCGATACAAATTGACCACCGCAAGTGGAATAAAGAAAATACCGGCACATTTCAGATAGATATCTACCGCAGCCATAATCTCCTGCACATTCCTGGAAACGAACAGATAGGTCATATACTTACCAACGAACATGATCAGAACTCCGGTTACAATTGCATAAACAGAGGCCATACTTGTAGCAGCACGAAATCCCTTACGGATCCGTGTTACTTTACCCGCCCCCACATTCTGTGCAGAATAAGTTGCCAGTGTTGTTCCAAGCGCCACAAATGCCTGGCTTACGACCTGTTCAATCTTCGATGCTGCCGTGAATGCAGCAACCAAAGTCGAGCCAAGCATATTCAAAGATGTCTGCACCATCATGGTTCCAATTGCGGTGATTGAAAATTGCAGAGCCATCGGAAACCCAACTGCAAACTGCATCTTAAGCAAATGTTTCTTCGGCCGCCAATCCTCTCTCTCCATCTTGAGGATTGGAATCTTTTTCACGATATAGAGAAGACACAACAATCCCGAAATTCCTTGTGAAATTACTGTTGCATATGCAGCTCCCGCTGCTCCCATGTGGAACACAATAATCAACACCAGATCCAGTACAATATTCAAAAGTGCTGATAATATCAAAAAGTACAAAGGAACCCTACTATTTCCAAGGGCCCTCAGAATGCTGGCCAATAAATTATACAACATCTGTGCTGCAATTCCTGCACAAATGACCATAATATACGAGTATGCATCCGCAAAAATATCTGCCGGTGTCTGCATAAAATGAAGCAGTGGTTTCATAAACAACATGCTGCTTACTGTCAATATAATTGTCACAGTCACACTTAAGAGAACTGCACCGCCAACCGTCTGTCGCATGGCCTTCAGATCACCCGCCCCAAATTTCTGCGCAGTCAACACTGTAAATCCAGCCGTCATACCAAGCATGAATCCCAGAATCAGAAACATAATCGTTCCTGTACTTCCAACAGCCGCCAATGCTTTTGTTCCTACAAACTTTCCAACAATTACTGTATCCGCCATATTGTAAAACTGCTGGAATACATTCCCTAAAAAAATAGGAAATGTAAAATCCAGAATAATTTTCCCTGGATTACCGGTTGTCATGTCTTTTTGTACCGTCTTCATAACAATCCTCCTATTCATCCCCATCAATCTATATAATTTCTGCAACATATAAGCCAAAGAAAAAACAACTTCCTAAGAAGCTGCTTTTCTTTTATTCTGTCCTGTTTATTCTCGTTCTTTACTTACTGTAACGGCTCTTAAACTCTTCCACAATTCCAATCATCTCTTCAGACGGATTAGAAATCACTGCAGAATTCAAAATCTTACACGGTGAAGATACTTTCACGCTGTCAATAGCTGCAGAAACTGCCGACACGCTTCCGCTGATAAACACAAGTGCATGCCCTCCACACTTTGTATCCTTTGTCTCATAGACCACATCAGCTGCTTTGAGCATCTGGTCTACTACCAACACTGCGTTTGCATCCCCTAGAACTTCCACCAGTCCAAATGCACCATATCTCATATATATGTACCTCTGCTTTCGTCTGTAATCCAGATATTCTTCTGACTGTCATTTCTTAATTGTCATTGCAAGTGCTGTCTCTGTATCTTCTGTAGGCGCCGCAATCACGGTATGGGAAACAATCTTGGAAATTGGTGCTGCCACATCCAATGCTACCTCCATTGCTGCTTTCACATCAGATACACTTCCACGCATCTTCACACATGCTCCCGCAGACAGACGATTTCTTTCAACGCCCTGAATCTTCACTGCTGCTGTCTTTGCTGCTGCATCCAATGCTACAAAACAGGCACATTCACTATCCAATTCAAATACGCCTACTGCCATTCCTTCATAGTTCTCGGCCATCATAACCTCCTGTCCGGGATTCTTCCATCTTAATTTCCCGTCAACATCTGTAAACTTCAGAATTTCATTCTAATAAATCCATGGTATTTTCTCTGTTATCATGTCTATTATAAATGGAACAACAATGGATTTCAACTATATTTTATTACTATTTTCCAAACAACACTGTCAGCACCATCCCAAGTTCCAGAAAAGGTCCCATCGGAACTTGCGTGTATCTTCCACTTCCTCTCCACAGCAGAAACAAGCCATACACTCCTGCTGTCACGATAGCCAGAATAAACGATAACAGACTCATTTTCCACCCCAGAAACATACCACAGCTTGCCATCAGCTTTATATCGCCCCCTCCGAATGCTCCACGGACACATAATGCAAGGATCAGCATTGGTACACTGATGATCACACTGCCCAACAACCGCTCTGGCAATGAAATTTCAGGCATTGTCACAATTGCTGCTACTGCAAGCAAAAGAATCCCCATACAGCATCCATTTGGGATCCGATGCTCTTGCCAGTCCTTCACTGCCGCTATATTTATAACTATAAAAAATAAAAAAATAGTCATTCCTGCTACAATCTGCTCTAAAAATAGATTTCCTGTCTCATATCTCCCATAACAAAACGCACAAAGCAGTGCCACCCCGCCTCTGGGCAGCACTGCTTTGTCGTATGATAACCTCATCCATTCTCTTATTTTATTCTCTTTCATCCATTTCTTATCTGCGATATACAACTGAGTTCCACATCAACTCATTTTTCAGATTACGGATAGTCGTATCCTTATCAATATAAACTGCTTCAATTCCCATTGCTGCAGCCCAGTCTCCCATCTGCTCTGCCGTCAGGTCATAGGAGAATGCTGTATGGTGTGCACCTCCTGCCAGAATCCATGCTTCAGCACCTGTCTGCAAATTCGGTTCCGGTGTCCAGAAAGCGGTTGCCACGGGAAGCTTCGGCATCGGTTTCTCCGTTTTCTTACAGTTCACATCATTGATGATCAATCTAAAACGATTTCCCAGATCAATCAATGATGTCGCAACTGCCGGCCCTTTCTTTGCAGTAAATACAAGCCTTGCAGGATCCTCTCTGTTCCCCATAGACAAGGGCTGTTCTTTTATGCTGATTGGACCATCTGCAATACTTGGGCATACTTCCAACATATGTGCCTGAAGGATTCCCTCTTTGCCAGGTACCAAGTTATACGTATAATCTTCCATAAAAGAGGTCCCCTTCGCATCTTTCATCCCCTGTGTCATAATCTTCATGATACGGACCATAGCTGCTGTCTTCCAATCTCCTTCCGCACCAAAGCCGTATCCCTTTTCCATCAATCGCTGAATCGCAAGTCCTGGAAGCTGTTTCAGCCCGCCCAAATCTCCAAAATGGGTTACAATTGCCTGATAATCCTTCTCTTCCAAGAATCGTTCAAATCCAATCTCGATCCCTGCCTGAACGGCTACATGCTCGCGGAATTCTTTTTCATCTCTTCCTTCTAATAATATATTGTACCTGTTGTAATACTCTTCCACCAGAATATCAATATCTGCTTTAGAAACTGTATTCACACTTTCCACGATTTCATTAATTGGATACGTATCTACTTCCCATCCGAATTTCAGCTGTGCCTCTACCTTATCCCCTTCTGTAACAGCAACATTACGCATATTATCTGCAATTCGCATTACACGAACATGACTGCTCTCAATTACACCAACTGCTGTCCGCATCCAAGAGCCGATACGCTTATGCACATTCTCGTCTTCCCAGTATCCTGCAACAACCTTTCGCTCTATTCCCAGGCGGCTGAAAATATGACCAAATTCACGGTCACCATGTGCAGACTGGTTCTCATTCATGAAATCCATATCAATGGTATCATAAGGTATCTCTCGATTAAACTGCGTATGCAGATGAAGCAACGGTTTCCGATATTCCTGCAGTCCGAGAATCCATGATTTTGCCGGAGAAAATGTGTGCATCCAAGTAATGACTCCGGCACAAGTAGCATCTGTATTTGCTTCATTAAACGTTTTTCGGATTAATTCATTTGTAATCAATGTTGGCTTCCATATTACCTCATACGGAAGATTTCCGGATTTGTTCAAAGCTTCTACGATAATTTTTGAATGCTCCGCTACATGCATAAGACATTCGTCACCATATAAATCTTGAGAACCTGTACAAAACCAGAATTTGTATACTTTCTGCTGCATAATATATTTTCTCTCTTTCTTTCCTGTATATTAGGCTTGTCCGTAGTATGCATTGGCACCGTGTTTTCTATAATAGTGTTTATCCTGCAGTTCCTGCGGTGCAGGCTGATTCTGCGAATTTAGCATTTCACAACGAGCTGCCATTTTAGCCACTTCTTCCAGTACAACAGCATTGTGAACTGCCTCATGAGCATCCTTTCCCCAGGTAAACGGTCCATGATTCTTGCACAATACTGCCGGAACTGCAATATAATCTTTCTTCATACGCTCAAATTCATCTGCGATCAAGATTCCTGTATTCAACTCATAAGCTTCATCAATTTCCTCTTTTGTTAGATTCCGCACACACGGAACTTCTCCGTAAATGTAATCTGCATGAGTTGTTCCATAGCATGGAATATCTCTTCCTGCCTGTGCCCAACTTGTTGCCCATGGCGAATGTGTATGTACAATTCCGCCAATTTTGGAAAAGCGATTGTACAAAACCACATGTGTTGCTGTATCAGAAGACGGATTATAATCGCCTTCTACCTTATTTCCATCCAAATCTACAACAACCATGCTTTCAGGTTTCAGTTTCTCATAATCTACACCGCTTGGTTTAATTACAAACAGTCCTTTTTCGCGGTCAATGCCACTTACATTCCCCCATGTAAATGTTACCAGCCCATGCTTTGGCAAAAGCATATTCGCTTCATACACCTGCTTCTTCAATTCTTCTAGCATTTTCCATCCTCCTGCCCTTTCTCTTATCATATCAGTTACATCTTATTATGAAACAATTAGATCGAATCTACAGCCGCTCTCTCAATCACTAAACCTGCGGTATAGGATTCCATGAACCTCTCGAATCCGGCAACGTCCAAAGCCACCGGTTCCATCCGCTCACCTTCTTCTCCATCAAATACTTTCTCTGCTAAATACTCTGTCAAACTCTCGTGATCTGCCTTATTCTTCATATAAGAAGCTAGCAATGCAATTCCCCATGCACCACCTTCTCCTGCAGTTTCCATGACATATACCGGTGTGTCAATGGCAGCTGCAAGAATTTTCTGACCAACACCTTTTGTCTTGAACAGTCCGCCATGACCAAGCATTTTGTCCAGTTCTACTTTCTCCTGTTTCGTCAGTATATCCATTCCGGTTTTTAATGCACCAAGGGACGTATACAGATGTACCCTCATAAAGTTTTCTAAATTAAAACGGCTGTCTGGTCTGCGCACAAACAAAGGTCTTCCTTCTTCAAACCCGGTAATATGTTCTCCTGAGAAATAATTATAAGCCAGAAGTCCACCACAATCTGCATCTCCGTCCAGTGCCTTATGATACAATGTTCCAAACAGGGTATTCATATCTACTTTCACACCGAATGCTTCCAGACATTCCCGAAATAATCCCACCCACGCATTCAAATCTGAAGTACAATTATTACAATGTACCATAGCTACCGGATCTCCTGCCGGAGTGGTAACCATATCAATTTCTTCATACGGTTTTGACAATGAGTGTTCCAGAACAGCCATTGCGAATACACTTGTACCTGCAGATACATTGCCTGTACGAACCGCCACACTATTTGTTGCGACCATACCTGTTCCGGCATCTCCTTCCGGCGGGCACATGGGAATTCCCGGCTGTAAATCCCCATCTACATCTAGCAGTTTTGCCCCTTCCTCAGTAAGAGTTCCGGCATTTTGTCCTGCTGTCAACACTTCCGGCAATATTTCCTTTAGCTTCCATGCAAAACCTTTGTCAGCCACCAGTTCATCAAACTGTGCTAACATCCCAGAATTCCATGTGTTTTTTGCAGAATCAATCGGGAACATTCCTGCAGCCTCCCCGATTCCCATCACCTTTCTGCCAGTCATTTTCCAGTGGATATATCCTGACAATGTAGTAATAAAATATACATCTTTCACATGCTCTTCCCCGTTTAAAACAGCCTGATACAAATGCGCCACACTCCAACGCTGCGGTATATGAAATTGAAACACTTCTGACAGCTTCTCAGAAGCCACTTCTGTAATCGTATTTCTCCATGTCCGGAATTCTGCTAGCTGATTTCCATTCTTATCAAATGGAAGATACCCATGCATCATACCACTGAAACCAATTGCACCAAATGTTGTCAAGATGATACCATATTGTTCCTTTACGTCCTTCTTCAAACTTGCATAACACATTCTCAAACCGGCCCAAATGTCATCCATTGTATAAGTCCAGATATTGTTCACATACTGGTTCTCCCAGTCATGACTTCCTGATGCGATTGTATGATTGGCATCATCAATCAACACTGCTTTGATCCTGGTGGAACCAAACTCAATTCCTAATACTGCATTTCCAGATTTGATACATTCTGCCACTTTGATCTTGTCCATATAAAACTCTCCTTTCTTTTTTCAGAAATATTCTCTTTTATTTATCTCGTATCCATATCTTTTTTAGATTTTCCTTAAGTAAAAGTATATCGCAAAACATCAAATTAGAAAAGAACAATCTTGTCCTAATCTGGATATTTATTATCTTCCATTACAATACAAGAAAAGAAAACATATCAGCAAATCTATCATCTGCCAATACCTTTTCTTTTATTTGTTTTACCTTCTTTATAACGAAAAAATTTAAAACGGAATTGTCTGAATTTCTTTCTTTTCTATTTTGTGTTTCTTCACATAACCTGTCAGTATCATTGTCAATGCACCATCACCAGTCACATTGCATGCTGTTCCAAAGCTATCTTGCAATGCAAAAATTGTCAGCATCAATGCAGTTCCTGTCTCATCAAATCCAAGCACTCCTGTGATCAATCCCAAAGATGCCATTACCGTACCTCCCGGAACTCCCGGAGCACCAATTGCAAATACACCCAGCAACAGACAGAACAAAATCATAGTTCCCATAGATGGAATGCTTCCGTATAATATCTTGGAAACTGTCATAACGAAAAACACCTCTGTTAGTACCGAACCACACAGATGAATATTAGCAAAAAGAGGGATTCCAAAATCAACCATATCATCTCGTAAAGTTGGTTCAGATTTCTTTGCGCACCGAAGTGCAACTGCTAATGTAGCCGCAGAAGACATCGTTCCGACTGCTGTAATATAAGCCGGTCCATAATTCTTGATTACATTTATCGGATTACTTCCAGAATATATTCCTCCGATTGCATACAATACTAGCAACCATATAAAATGTCCAACTATAACAATCACTACTACCTGAATGAATACCGGCAACTGTTTCGTAATTGTACCTTCATAAGAAAGACCGCAAAATGTAAGTGCGATAAAAATTGGAAGCAACGGAATTACGACACGCTTTACAACCTCGAGTACAACATTCTGAAATTCATTCAAAACATTAGTAATTGTATATGCTTTTGTCCATGTTGCCGCCAGACCGATCAAGACAGAAAATACCAAAGCACTCATAACAGACATAATCTGCGGAATATCAAGCTGAAATACAACTTCCGGCAGTTTCCTCAATCCTTCTACTTCAGACACGATCGACAGATGCGGAATAATTCCATATCCTGCAACCATAGAACCAAGTGCTGCCGCAATCGATGACACGTATGCAATCCCAACTGCCACCCCCAGAATTCGAGAAGCATTATTCCCAAGCTTTGTAATAGAAGGTGCAATAAATCCTATAATGATCAAAGGTACACAAAAGTTAATGAGCTGTCCGAGTACATATTTAAATGTCACAACAACATTCATGACCGCTACATTCGCCACCTGACCGATCATAATACCAACAACCACCCCGAGCAACAGCCGGAATGGAAGGCTATTCCATATTTTTTTCATAATCATATCCTCTTTTCTATTTTCTCTTCTTTCTAATATCTATACGTTCCTATTATAACAGATTTCCATTTTCTTTCTAGTTTTTTTAACCTATTTCGTAAATTAATTTTTTAACGCAGTATTGTTTTGTTGTATTAAAGTAGAATATTTCGAAATTTTATGGCATGGATCTCGAGCATTGTACAATATATAGAATAATAAAAGACAGTACCATCTCTGATACTGTCTTCTCTCATTCCATATAAAATATGTACCTTCAAAACTACATACAAAGAATCACATCACCTTGTTCCTATCACCTGTCTG
>JAHHTO010000065.1 GCA_020024595.1 Schaedlerella sp. | reverse complement strand
TCCCAATATATTATTTTTCCAGTATCTTTCTGTTTCAAAATTCTTTAGACTTTTACCGCAATCGAACATAATAATAAATCATTACTTCCGTTTCTTCTGCAAACCAAGTGTCTTTAGCAAACTGAGACTTCTCATTGATAATTATTTTTGCTACGCATTCCTCTTTTTCACCCCATCCGATCTTAGACATTGCCATTTCTTTAGTCACAAAATTGTTAAAGCCCAAACCTTCTAATTCCGTTTTCACTTCTTTATAATTCCTTCCCAAGAAATGTTTCTGACTCTCACCTATCTTAATCTCACCCGGATGTTCCAACGCAATTTCTTCCTCTGTCTTAGCTTCAAAGTATTCGATTACTACCTCAGAACTACGTTTATACCAGCCATCTTCCGTAGAGCCATTTACCATAATAGAAATAACATTTCCCTCTTTAACTTTTACTGCTTCTGTATTTCTCACAGATTCAATATTCATAAATCCCATAGTTAAAAGTTTCGTTTCAATGTCGGCGACGTTCTTTCCAAGCATTTTCTTTATGGCCACTTCAACTGGGAGATTTTTCTCAGCCTCAGATGATTTGGAATTTACGTATTCAAGAATATTCTGATACCGCTCACTCTGCTCCCATTCTTTGCCTTCATATGCTCGTACTGCATTTAACGGATGATCATAGTTTTGGAAAAGAATAAATTCTAAAGTTTTATTCCATGCATTATTATTTACCAAACTTTTATATTCAAGTGCCTGTTCCATGAAGGTTTCAACATTTGCTTCTGCCATAATATCTTTATCATATCCAGCAAAGCGCATCATTACTTCTGTATTTTTCTCAGCTGTTCCATCACAAATAATAGCCGCTCTATCAGCTGAAAACTCACTACATCTCATCCAATATGCAAAGGCAAGCTGAATAGGATACATCGCTATATTCCCTAATCCAGAAACAACTGATGATGCCCCATTCAAAATAGCACGTCCCATAGTCGTATATAATGTATGATGACATGCAATATGCCCACACTCATGTGCCAACACTGTCGGAATTAATTCATCAGGCAATGTCTCAAACAATCCGGAAGTAATTACAATAAATGGTTTTGTATCTCCATATGTATATGCATTTGGATTCACATCCAATTCTATAAAAAGTTCTGGAACATCAATCCCTAACTTTTCACAAATCGATGGTAACATATTATAGTACTTTGCCATCTGATTATCATTCAAATGTAAGTTTGTCGACATATTGATAAGCCTAAATTGTTGCTCGCTCCAAATTTTCATAAATGCTTTCATCACCTGAGAAAAGCCTGGTATTGCTTTCAACGTTGCCATTGCAGCCTTATCCGAATCGTGTAAATATAATTTATAATCTAACGCCATTTTTGTTTTCTCCTCTGTTCACTACTAATCACGCATTTACAATTTTTTATACTAAGGTTATTATACATCATCTGCTGTTACAGTGAAAGTAAAAACAAGCCCTATCTAAGAACTTGTTCTCCCATTTCTAAGCACATACAATTACCTCAAATTCCTTTGTCCTCATACGCCGATAAATCTCTTTTCTTCCTCCGGCAAGGTAAGACAGGGGATAAGATAATCCCCATATCTAATATAAGTGCCGCCCATTTCTTCAAATATTGTTTTCTTCATTGTCTATTCCACCTTTCTTATCGTTCTCTATCCATAGATTTCTTCTTAACTGACCATTTTGGTTGTTGCCCGCCTTCCTGCTGATAACGGTGCAGCTTTTCCAGTACACTCGCTTTTCTCGGCTGTTCTAACGGTTTCTCTTTTTTCTGTTCCATCTGATTTTTCCATGCCCTTAGTTCTTCATTGTATTCTATAATCAGTTCTTCTGCCTTGTTATAAACCTTCTGAAAGGCTTGCACATTTGGATAGCCTTCACGTTTTACAATCTGTTCCAAACTCTTGTGCAGACGCTTTTCTAAATCCTCTAACAGTTCAATTCGCCCTTCTAGAGATTTTCGCTCTTTGCCTTTAAATAATCCTCGTAACTCTGACAGTTGCTTTTTCAAAGAAGAAATATCCTGCTGTATGCGTTTTATCTCCATTGACTGTCTCTGCAATTCAGACATAATCTTCTGCATATCTTTCCACTCCTGCAAGTCAATCTTTGGCACAGGTTTCGGTGGCAGTTTAAATTTGAAAATCACCTCCTGTAAAAAGTCTTTTGCACTTCGGATAATCTGACGGAACATGTCCGGCAGCCAACCGTGTGTCCTGATAGATTGTAACGTTTCATCTGTGATTTTTTCCTGCTTAATCTTCAAAATATCTTCTTCAGGAATGCCCTCAACTAATGCCACATCAACTGTTCGATTCTATTCCTGCCTTGCCGCATTGTCTGCCTTTATCTCCGCCGCTTTCGGATTGTTCTTTCCGATTTTCTTCGTTGCCAGATATACACCACCCTGCTGGAATACAGAAAGTTTTTCTGATTCTTCTTTTACATATCGGTTGATTGTATCGGTAAACAGTTCTTTAACTTCTTTAGTAAAGGCTTTGTTCTTAAACCATTCCTCTTTTTTTGTTAAGGTATGGCTTTCACAGACTTCCCCTTTAGGGATAATACTGCACCCTGCTCGGAGATTTCCCTGCTCGTCTAAAATCTCTTTTTTCGTACGTCTATGCTTTCTCTGTTCATCATAAAACATATTTCGGGTGGCAATCTTCACTTCGGGCTGCTCCAACATTTTCCGTTCACTGAATACCAAATGGATATGGTAATTCGTCTTTGTCTTGTTGTGATGAAGAGCTGCGCTACACTCCACACCATATTTTCTATGAAAAATTTCTGTAAAAAGTCTTACCACATCATCAGCTCTGTACTGAACAAAACTTTCGGGAAGTGCTATAATGAACTCACGTCCTTCGATACATTTCCCTGCCGATCCGCTCGCCTTAAAATCCAATTGGTTTTCTCTTGCAAGATTTTTCCAAAACTCCAATGTTGCCCCTTCTGTCTGATAGGTCGCATAGAGATATTCCTGCCGTTTCGGATTAGAGATATAATCAATCCTTCCTGCCACATCGGACAGCTTACTTTGTCTGATAAATGAATGTCTTCCTATAAGCATCCTCCTTCCCCGGCTCCCGCCGACTTTATTGTGAGTAGGTGCATAGGCACCTGTTTACGAACTTATCCGCCTGTCGGCGGCTTGCCCCCTGCAAGGGCGAAATACGCAGAGCATAAACGAAGTTTGTGCGATGGGTGTATTTCGCTCTCAAACGCCGAGGGCTTGTTTTTGTTTAGCAACATCCAACTACTTCTCGGACTCACGCTTAGATTTATGGGCGTATCCGCCCTTTTTATCTGCCCGTATCCGGGCTACTTTTTCTATGACTGACAGCAGATGATCTACGGTACTTTCTTCCCATCCAGCAAGCCATATCAGAGTTCTTTCCTCTGCTTTTGTCAGTTCCACAGTTGCCAGTACCTTGTTCATTTTTTGTATCTGTCTGCCCTCCATCTCATAAAATAATTCATTCACATTTCTACTTTCTCTTTCCGGCTGCTTTAACATCCGCAACACTCCTTTCCCGCCTTATCTGTTATTTACAGGTGCGTGGCACGCTCCTGTTTTTATCATCAAGGAAGAATTACCAACGGAATTTCTCCGACACTCCTCGTCTGTCCAGATATTCTTTTCTTGCCTGTTCCCGTTCTTCCTCTGTGGGCGCAGTTTTGTATTTTGAATATAAATCTCTCATTACCAAAGCGTCCAACTTGGCTTCTAATCCTTGTTTTATACTTGGTAAATTTTCTTCCATATCCAACAAATGAAATTTCACAAGTTCCATAAATAGCTGCTCCGGTATTTGTATTTGTTTCATACTTCCTCCTCTCCAACTCCGCAACAATGCAATGTCTTTAGATTTTGCAACCTTACACTTACATCTCTGCAATTTCTATACACTCTGCATTGTTGCGTTCTTATCTACGATTTCACGATTTCATCAAGCCGCCAATACCATGCTTCTCCAATTCGTTTTCCTTTAATTCCCAACTCTTTTTTCGCATTTTCCAATGTTCGTTTTGAAATTCCTTTTTCTTCGGCAAGATTAACAATATCCTCACTTTTCACCACGCTATTTATTTCTGCCAGTTCATAAATGAGTTGTTTTGCCTGTTCCTTTTTATTTGCTTTCGGAGTTACTCCTCCTAGTAATTCGTCTGCCGTAATTTCATAATCTCCTAACCATTGAAATCCGTCTTCCGTCAGTTCAAATGCTTTTGAATGTCCGAATGCGGCAAGGTTATTTTTTATTTGTACAACTGCACGTGTATTTTCCTGTCCCTCTATTCTGCCGACTAAAAGAACGCTTCTTGCTACTGCAAAAAAGTCAATCGAACCCATTCCTCTATATGCCGCCTTATTTCCGGCAGCCTTATTCATGTGACCGATTAGGATAATCGCACACTTATACTTCTCTGCTAAAAGTCCTAATTTCTTAGTCATATCTCTTGCTTCATTTGCCCGGTTCATATCCATTCCGCCGCCCAGATAGGCTTGTATCGGGTCTAAAATAAGTAAGCGGGCATTGGTTTGAATAATCGCCTGTTCCAAACGTTCGTCTACCATAGAAAGGGATTTTTCGCTTTCATCGATGACCATAATTTTCTCGCAATCAGCATCTGCCGCTTCAAGTCTCGGCTTTACTGTATCTGCTAATCCATCCTCGGCGGTCTGATAAATAATATTCATAGGCTCTGATACCGACATCCCTTCATCAAGTCCGATACCTTTTGATAATTTAGCAGCAAGATTCAATACAAGTGTTGTCTTTCCATCTCCCGGATCGCCTTGAATAATTGTCAATTTCCCATAAGGGATAAACGGATACCATAACCATTCAATTTCCTTCGACTGAATGTCTGCCATATTAATAATTTTTAATTCAATTTTCTGTTCTTCCATAAAGTCCTCCATTCAAAAATTCTGTTGTTTCTACGGAAAACCTCTGTTATACTGATTTTGTAAATATCTTGATAACAAAGGTTATCCGATTTTTCGTAAGTCCTAACAGTTGCCGCTGTCGGGACTTTTTTCTGTTCCCTGCCAAAGATACTTTGCTCCGTCTAACAGCCATATAATGGCTTTCAGCATATCCAGACAATCATTTTTCATCTGCTCCAATCCTTCGTCTGATAACAGGATTTCCTGCTCTTCAAATTGCTTCAGGATTTCTGCAATGTTGTACTGCATAAGTTGTAATTCCTCAACCAGTTGATATATCACTTCCTTTTTCCCGACTACACACACTTTGTTATAGATACAGGAACGGACAAAATAATCTTTTTTCTGCATACCACTCGCTTTGATTTTTGCTTCTATTTCGTCCCTTTCTCTTGGGGAAATACGAAAACTGATTGTTGGGTATTTGTGTACTCCACTCATAGCTACTCCTCTCCATTGGCAATTTCCAACTTCTCTGCCAGTTCTGCTTGCTTATTGGGATACAAATGTGAACAAGTGTTCAAGGTAGTCTCAATCTTTTCATGCCCCAATCGTTCCGCAATCGCCAATGGCTGAAATCCTATTTCTACCAGTAAGGACGCATGAGAATGCCTCAAATCGTGCAGGCGGATACGCCTAACGCCTGTTGCTTTTATACCCCGAACCATTTCATGTTCCATAAATGATTTTGTAAATCGAAACATTCTTTCATTTGCCGTTATCCCATACAACATACTGCAATATTCTTTTAATTCTTCCGCCAAGAATGGTGGAATAGATATTTGCCGATTGCTTTTCGGTGTCTTAGGCGGCGTGATCATATCCTTACCATTCAAACGCTGATATGACTTGTTAATCGTGATACACCGCTTCTCTAAGTCTATATCTTCATAAGTTAAAGCGAGTAATTCTCCGATTCTCATACCGGTCCAATATAAAAGCAAAAATGCCATTCTTGCTTCCGGCTTACTGTCCATAGAGGGCAAGAACTCTTTGAACTCCTGTTTTGTCCAAAAATCCATTTCATCAGCCTTGCTTTTCCCGATACTTCCTGCTTTTCTGCAAGGATTGTCCCGCAAATCATAATAGCGTACAGCATAATTAAAAAGTGCTGCCAACTGATTGTTAATGCTTTTCAGATAAGTTTGAGCATATCCTTTTTTAATCAACTCATTTTGCCATGCTCTGATATCTGAAGTTCGAATTTCACACATTTTCTTGTGCCTAAAATACGGAGTTACTTTCAGGTCAAACACATATCGCTTATTGATAATCGTGCTTTCCCGCAAGCGGTTCTCCATATCTGCAAAATAAATTTCTACGAAGTTTTCAAAACTGATATCCAGATTCTTCTGCTGTTGCTGAAGAAAATTTCTTTCCCATTCATCTGCTTCTCCTTTTGTCTTAAAACCTCGTTTATTCTTTTTTCGGCGTACTCCTTGCCAGTCCTTATAATAAAACTGACTGCGCCATAATTTCCCGTCTCTCGTTGCCGGCATATCATCATCCCCTTTCTTCTAAACTACCATTCCATAAAATTTTTCCTGAAAATACTTTCTTGGCACTTTCCCTGAAATCACTCGAAATCCCTTTGCTTTCAACTCATCATTCAATCCTCGAATAACTTTATATGCATACCCTCTGGATACTCTAAGTAATTCAGCAACTTCATCTGCAGTAATATACATTTTCATCGTATTCTCCATATTCATTTCTCCTTTCCATTTTAACTTTAGTACACTTTTGTGTTCCTTATAATTTGCATTATATAGTACACATTTGTGTTCGTCAAGTATTTTTCATATTTTTATACACAAATGTGTCCCGATGTGCTAAACTATCACTATACACACAAAACACATAAAGGAGAAACACTATGACTGTCGGAGAAAAAATCAAATATTACCGAAATATCCGTGGAATATCACAAGAAATGTTGGGAAATCTTTCCGGTATAAATCCGGCTACAATCAAGAAATATGAATATGGTATTCGCAATCCAAAGCCGGATCAATTACTGAAAATCACAAATGCCCTTGGCATTAGCATTAATTTGTTTATGGACTTTGATATAGAAACTGTATCGGATGTGCTTTCTTTACTGTTTAAACTGGATGAACAAATAGATATGAAATTTGAAGCGGAAAAGGATAAGAACGGCGAGTTTATCCCTTCTACTGTAAAATTATCTTTTCAGAATGCTGCAATCAATCAGAAACTTTGCACCTATCTGAAAGCAAAGCAACTAAAAGAAAATCTGGAAAACTCTAAAGAGAAGTTGAGCGCTGAAGATGATTATACAGAAACTATCAATGAGATTGAGCAGAACATAGAAGACATTAAAAATCATCTTGTAGACGATAACATGGTAGTTAAAAAAGGAACTGATGGAATTACTGTAAAATTATTTCCGCAATAATCCCTAAAACCTATTGACTCCAACGTAATGTGATACTGTATGCTATTCTTGTGAAGCAAAATAGATGTATGCCGGCATTTTCCATCTTGCTTCTCTATCATTTAAGGAGCTGATAAAATGAAAACCATAAGTCAAGTTGCTAAATTAACAGGGGTAAGCATACGCACTCTGCAATACTATGATGAGATTGGGTTATTAAAGCCCAGCGAACTTACTCCTGCAGGCTATCGTCTATACGATGAACACGCATTGCAACCCCTACAACAAATCCTCTTTTTCCGGGAATTGGATTTTCCGTTAAAAGACATTATCAAAATTATGCAAAATCCTGATTTTGACCGGATTGCCGCCTTTAAAAAACAAAAGGAACTGCTTCTTCTAAAGCGTAACCGAACAGACAGACTTATACAGCTTCTTGAACGACTTGAGAAAGGAGAAGAATGTATGAGTTTCAAAGAATTTGATTTATCAGAGTATATTCACGCATTGGAGAAGTTCAAGGTTAATCAGGCAGACACAATTATTAAGCATTGGGGAAGTATCGACAATTTTGATATGTTCATTCAAAAGATTAAAGACGATGAGGAAAATGTAGCCAAACTCGCTATTCAACATTTTGGAAGTATTGAAAAATATACAGAAGAAATGAAATATAATTTGGATCACTTTTCAGAACTTATGAATAAAGATTGGAATGAAAAGGCAGAAAAAATCGCCGCTCAATCAGATCTGCTGTACGGAAAACTAACAGCCGATTTAACCTGCGATGCGTCCTCTCTGCAAATACAGGAAGTCGTTTCTGAGATACTGGAATTTATCAAAAAGTATAGTTCTTCTGTGACTCTTGATAGACCTCTCATAAACGTACTGATTGACTCTTATTCCAATGATTATGTCAAAAACATAACCGATAAAAAATATGGTGACGGCGCTTCTGACTATATTGTAAAAGCCTTTCGATATTACTCCGAAAATAATACTCCATCAGAGAAATAGAGCCAAAGCAGAGCCAACAGGCATAAAAAAACCTCGGAAACCCTTATAAAATGGGCATCCGAGGTTTTCTGTCCGTTATTCAAACTCTATCGTTCCCGGTGGCTTACTGGTCAGATCGTAAAATACTCGATTGACCCCTTTCACCTCATTGATAATCCTACTCATTACCTTTTGCAGTACTTCAAATGGAATCTCTGCTGCCTCAGCTGTCATAAAATCTACGGTATTTACAGCACGGAGCGCCACTGCATAATCATACGTTCTTTCATCACCCATAACACCGACACTTCGCATATTAGTGAGACCTGCGAAATACTGACCGATACTGCGATCCATTCCGGCATTCGTAATTTCTTCGCGGTAAATGGCGTCTGCATCCTGTACAATCCTGACTTTTTCTTCCGTCACTTCACCGATAATGCGAACCCCCAGTCCCGGTCCCGGGAATGGCTGACGGAATACGAGATACTCTGGAATCCCCATTTCCAATCCGGCTTTGCGAACTTCATCTTTGAACAAATCGCGAAGCGGCTCAATAATTTCTTTGAAATCTACGTAATCCGGAAGACCGCCTACATTATGGTGTGACTTAATAACTGCCGATTCTCCACCCAGTCCACTTTCTACAACATCCGGATAAATGGTTCCCTGTACAAGAAAATCTACGGTACCGATTTTCTTTGCTTCTTCTTCGAACACACGGATGAATTCTTCTCCAATAATTTTACGTTTTTTCTCCGGTTCAGTTACACCCGCCAGTTTGTCGTAGAATCTCTGCTGTGCATTCACCCGGATAAAGTTCAGATCATACTCGCCTTCTGGTCCAAAAACTGCTTCTACTTCATCCCCTTCATTTTTACGAAGCAGACCGTGGTCTACAAACACACAAGTCAGTTGTGAACCAATTGCTTTTGACAACATAACCGCTGCCACAGAAGAGTCCACTCCACCTGACAGTGCACACAGCACCTTGCCGTCGCCAACTTTTTCACGAATTGCCTGAATGGTCTCTTCCACGAATGCAGACATTTTCCAGTCCCCTGCACATTTGCAGACATTTTTCACAAAGTTATTTATCATCTTTGTTCCTTCTGCTGTGTGCAGCACCTCCGGATGAAACTGAATTGCATACAGATCTTTTTCTACATTTTCTGCTGCAGCAACCGGACAGTCTGCGGTATGTGCGCTGATTTCAAATCCCGGAGCTGTCTGTGCAATATAATCAAAATGGCTCATCCAACAGATCGTCGGTGTAGATATATTTTCAAAAATCTTAGACTGCGGCTTGTCGATGATAACCTCTGTCTTACCATATTCCCGAACTGGTGCTGCTTTTACTTCCCCGCCAAGCACGTGGGACATAAGCTGTGCACCATAGCAAAGTCCAAGTACTGGCACACCAAGTTCAAATAGTTCTTTCGTGTATGTCGGCGCACCTGACTCATAACAGCTGTTTGGTCCTCCAGTCAAAATGATTCCTTTCGGATTCATTTCCTTGATCTTTTCAATATCAATTTTGTAAGAATAAATCTCACAATATACATTGCATTCTCTGACGCGTCGTGCAACCAACTGATTGTACTGTCCGCCAAAATCAATTACAATTACCAATTCATTTTTCAAGTATTTATCCTCCTTTATCACTTTCTACTTTATCATCTTTCATCTATAACTTCTGCCAGATATTCTCCAAAAGTAATATAACAGTTCCAGTATACAAAAAACTCTCATGTCATTGCAACTACTATCTGTTTATTTTAAGTGATTTCTCATATTTAAACGTATTATATTACTTTCTTAAGCATCCAGCTTCCGCTTTTATACCGCCAGCACATCAGCACTGCTCGAACAATCCAATCCAGGACCATAGCGACCCAGACACCGAACACTCCCATCCCCATATATTTTCCAAGAATGTAACTAAACACAATTCTGCACACCCACATAGAACCCATGGAAATGTACATGGGTACCTGTGCGTCTCCGGCTGCCCGCAAAGTTGGCGGTATACTAAATGCCAAAGGCCAGATCAGCATACAGCTGATTGTGTGGAAATATATAATCTGCCTGCTTACTTGAGCAGTTACATCAGACAGGTTATATGCCTGCAAAATCATTGGAAGCAGTAGTATAATCAATCCACTCATCACCCAAATACCGACATAGGTGAGAAGGATAAGTTTCCGTGTATAATATTTTGCCTGATCATAGACTCCCGCACCTACGCATCTTGCAATCACCGTTGTTGTCGCTAAAGTCAGTGCCATCCCAGGTAAAACCTCAAACATAGCAATTACATTACAGACGGCATTTGCCGCGATCGCATACGTTCCAAACCCTGATACCAGGCTCAACACAAGAATTTTCCCAAGCTGGAACATACTATTTTCCAGACTATTTGGTACTCCAATTCGCAGAATTCGTCTGACCATCCCCCAGTCAGGCCGATACTGAAATGTTTTCTCGATGTGCACAACGCAATTTTGATTACAAAGTAAAATGATAATCACAATTGCTGCCGCTATTCTAGATACCAGTGTCGGAATTGCAACTCCCTCCGTACCACAATGAAATCCATAAATCAGAATCGCATTTCCGCAGACATTAATAAAATTCATCAGCAACGATACCATCATAGACACCTTAGAATTCCCCATTGCCCTAAAAATAGCTGCACCTGCGTTATAAAGTGCAATAAACGGAATAGATGCCGTTACGATCAGTAGATAAATATTTGCATGTCTCATAACTTCTGAATCAATCGCACCAAATACGACGTGTAGGATAAAACTTTTCCCACAATATATAATTGCCATAATTCCGATTGCGATCATCCATGTAAACCAGACAATCTGCGTAGATGCATGGCATGCCTTCTTTTCATTTTTCTGTCCCAGATACTGCCCTGCGATCACGGCACCTCCGGTTGCAAGCGCTGCGAACACATTAATAAACAGCACCATAATATTATCTACAAGCGATACCCCTGACACAGCTGCCTCTCCGACACTTGCGATCATAATTGAATCTGCCATGCCGACCAACACTGCAAGGAACTGTTCAATCACCAACGGAACAATTAATGTAACCAGCGCTTTATTGTTGAACAAATATTTACTCCGATCTTCCTTGTTCCCCATTCTTTCTCGTCTCCAATCTGGTTTTGTTATTTTTGTAAAATCACTTCTGCATATTCCACTTCTATAACTCTTCCAAACAAAATATCAGAGATTGTTTATCCCAATTTATTATACAACGTAGTGTTTTTTGTAACAAGACCCAAAACAGATTCCCTAAAGACAGATCTTTGGAAAACACAATATTCTTCTCATCCAAAACATGATGGACAGATTACACAAAGATTTTCATGATTTTATAAATAAAAAGTCTGGAATCCTTCCAAATATTCTCTGATTTTACGCACCGTTTTCGGACTCTTCCCACTGGAATTCAATCCAATAATCACACCATCTTTTTCTGTTACCGCAGGAAAATAAAAATCGCACATGGATTTATCATCCGCTGTATTTACCAAAATATTTCGTATTCGGCATGCACTAACAATCTTCCTGTTGAGCTTGCGATCATCAGTCACACTCAGCACAATATCCGCTCCATCCAAAAAACTTGCCGCTCCTTCAAGATCTTCTCCAGAGATTTTTTGACAATTCCATCTCACCTGCGGAGTCTCTTTTTCTATCTCCTTTTCCATGAGTGTTTTCATCTCTTCACAGATTTCCGGCGCGATCACCTCAATAGAATCTGCAAATTTCAACAACGTACGCACCCTTCTTGCCGCAATATTTCCACCACCGATGACAAGTATCCGCTTTTTTGAAATATCTACAAACATAGGAAAATAGTATCTGCTCATTTTCTTTCCACCTCTTTCAGCCACTCCCTCTATTCCATCATATACAGTAGGGCATTACAGATACATGCTGCAATATTACTTCCACCTTTTCGTCCCCTTGCCACAATATATGGGGTATCTTTCAGCGACAAAATCAGTTCTTTTGACTGTACTACATTGACGAATCCTACCGGCACTCCAATGATCAGCTCTGGTTTCAAGCGTCCTTCCTGAACCAATTCATACAATCGAATCAATGCAGTCGGCGCATTTCCAATGGCAAAGATTAACTTTTTATCCAGCTGTGCCGCACGTTCCATACTGACAACTGCACGAGTCGTTCCCTGCTCTTTTGCCATTCTTGCAATCTCTTCATCTGACATAAAACAGCACACCTCGCCTCCATATTGCTCCAGTTTTTTCTTATTGATTCCAGATTTTCCCATTTGTGTATCTGTCACAATCCAAGCTCCGTCTCGGATCGCCTCCATTGCCTTTTGTACCACATTCTCTGAAAACTGTAGATTCTTTGCATACTCAAAATCTGCACTTGTATGAATACAACGCTTTACAATCGGCTCCGTTCCCGGAATCAGGCTAACATCTCCTAGTTCTTCCGTAATGATTTCAAAACTTCTTTTTTCAATTTCCTGAGGCAATACTTTTTCTAATTCTATCTTCATGCACGCTCTCCTTTTCTTATTTGATTCTGATTCCAATCCCACACTGTACCCGATCCACTCGTTTCGCATGAACTGCTAATTCTGTACAGATTCTTCCCACAACTTCTCGATATAGCCTTTCAAAGGCATCCACCGGTACCAATCCACATCCGATCTCTGCAGTCACTACAATCAAATCTGGATTTTTCTCCA
>JAHHTO010000064.1 GCA_020024595.1 Schaedlerella sp. | reverse complement strand
GATACAGATATGGGAGCAATTGCGGTATTATCGTTGAATGATGGTCCATTTTTGACAATGATTGCATTAGGGACAACGGGGTTGGCATCTATTCCGGTAATGTCAATTGTAGCAGCAATTATTCCATTGATTATTGGTATGATTTTAGGCAATCTTGATCCTGATTTTAGAGATTTGCTTGGAAAAGGTTTGAATATGATTCTTCCGATAAATGGTTTTGTATTTGGTGCAAATATGAGTCTTGTTACAATTGCTAAAGCTGGTGTACCAGGAATTCTGCTTGGATTGATTACGGTATTGTCAACAGGTGTATTGACATATATTATTTATAGCGCTATTCGGAAAAAACCAGATCCAATGGGAATGGCAATCGGAACAGTAGGAGGAAATGCAGTAGCAACGCCGGCATCTGTGGCAATGGTAGATCCAACCTTGGAACCATATGTTGAAGCTGCTACTGCTCAAACGGCTGCAGCGGTTGTTATTACAGCAATTCTGACACCAATTCTAACAGGATTTGTTAGTCGAAGAGCAGAAAAAAAGTTAAACAATACAAAGAAAACAGAGTAGAAACCAATAACTTCTAATGAAAAGAGGAAATACTATGGAAGATAAAATTTTAAAGGCAAAATATGTAATCACAGGTCAAGAACTGGAAGTAAAAAAAGATGCGGCAATTAAAATAGAAAACAGCAAAATTACAGAAATATATGATGATTTCAATCAAATACCAGAAGCAATGAAAGATTATGTGATTGATTATGGTGATGCGACTTTGATGCCTGGAATGATTGATTGTCATAATCATCTTGCTTTGGATACAAGACTAGAAAATCATCTTTTAAAGATGAATGATTGTGAATGTGAACAAACTCTTCGAGCAATTAAAACTATGAAAGATGATTTAGTATCAGGAGTTACAACAGCAAGATGTCTTGGTGATAGATTTTATATAGACGTAACATGTAAAAAAGCACAAAAAGAAGGGCGTATTATTGGCCCCAAACTTGTTGTAAGTGGAATCGGAATGCGAGCGTCTCATGGCCACGGATATGTTGGAATGCCGTTCGATGGACCTGAACAGTTTCGTAAAGCAGCCAGAGAAAATATTGCACACGGTGTAGATTTCTTAAAGGTTTTTATGACAAAAGTAATCAATGCAACACCATTTATTTATCATTTTATAAGTCCAGAAGAATTAAGAGCAGTTGTGCAAGAAGCGAGAAGTGTTGGGATTACAACAGCATGTCATTGTTCTGGAGGACAGGGGTTAGATGATTGCCTTGATGCAGGGATTGACTGTCTTGAACATGTATATTATATTACAGAAAGACAAGTAGAAAAAGTCGGTGAAGCAGGTCGCTGGGTTGTATATACTCCAAGTTATGCGTTGAATGATGATTTATTGTTTAAGTTTTCGCCAAAAGATAGAGAAGGAAGTCTAAAAGAAAAAGAAATAATTTGTAATTGTCTAAGAGGTGCTATTTCTGGAGGATTAAAGTTTGGGATTGGAACAGATGGTATTCATCAGGGGCTTGCACAGGAAGCAAAATATATTAATGAGTTGGGAGCTTCTAATCATGATGTTCTTGCAGGTGTGACAGTAAATGCAGCTAAACTATGCGGTGTATCAAACAAGACAGGTTCCATATGTGTAGGAATGGAAGCAGATATTTTGGCGGTTGATGGTAATCCATTAGATGATATTACTGCACTGAAACGTGTGAAAGCGGTATATCAAGATGGCAATCAGATTGTAAGTGTAAAATAATAATCATACGCTACCCATCACTAAGTGATTGTTGGGTAATAGTAAACTTTAGTCACTAAATATTAAAAAGAAGAATCTCCTATGAAAATCGGTGCTTTTTGCACTTGATAGTTTTTAGGAGATTCTTCTTTTTCTCTGTTTATCCTTCAAATTTTTTTGATTTTGTTATGAAGATAGGTTATTTGGAGAACAATCCTATTAAAAATTTCGAGAATGACAGGAACTGTGGCAGAATGGGCATGGAGGAACAATATTTTTACTTATTACATAAAAAGGAATGGAACTTAAGCAAGAGAATCTTTGAATTTAAAAAAATATATGTTAAAATAAGCCATGATCGTAGGGAAGTGAAAGGAGGAATCACCAGATGTTACGAATTGGTATGTTGACAAGCGGCGGAGACTGTCAGGCGTTGAATGCGGCAATGCGTGGTGTGGTAAAAGGGATTTGTTCCAAGAGGGAAGATGTGGAGATTTTTGGATTTCAGGACGGATATAAAGGACTGATTTATGGGGATTTCAAGATGCTGACATCAAAAGATTTTTCCGGCATTCTGACCAGAGGAGGCACCATTTTAGGAACGTCCAGGCAGCCGTTCAAACTGATGCGTGTACCGGATAAGGACGGAATCGACAAAGTGGAGGCAATGAAGCATACATACCACAAACTGAGTCTGAACTGTCTTGTGATTCTAGGAGGAAACGGAACCCATAAGACAGCTAACCTGCTTCGGGAAGAAGGGCTGAATGTGATTACCCTTCCGAAGACCATTGATAATGATTTGTGGGGAACAGACATGACATTCGGATTCCAAAGTGCGGTAGATATTGCGACCGATACTATTGACCGGATTCATACGACAGCAACTTCTCACAGCCGTGTGTTTATTATAGAAGTAATGGGACATAAGGTAGGGCATGTGACATTACATGCAGGAATTGCAGGGGGCGCAGATATCATTCTGCTTCCGGAGATTCCATATGACATTGATGCAATTGCAGAAGTGATCCAGAAGCGGACGGATGTAGGGAAAGCATTTACCATTCTTGCGGTGGCAGAGGGAGCGATTTCCAAAGAAGATGCGAAGCTAAAGAAGAAAGAGTATAAAGAGAAGATGGAGAAGAGAAAATATCCATCAATTGCTTATGAACTGGCAGAACAGATTCAGGCGAAAACAGACAAGGAAGTGCGAATCACGGTTCCGGGACATACCCAAAGAGGTGGTTCCCCGTGTCCGTATGACCGAGTATTTTCTTCCAGAGTGGGAGCTAAGGCAGCAGAGTTGATTCTGAATGAGCAGTACGGTTATATGGTTGCGATGATCAATAACGAGACAGTCGCAGTACCGCTTAAAGAAGTTGCGGGCAAGTTAAAATATGTGGATCCAAATTGTAGTTTGATCAAAGAGGCAAAAATGCTTGGGATCAGCTTTGGAGAGAAAACGAAAAAGAAACAAGAGGAGTAGTTTATGTCATATACGGCATTATACAGAAAGTTCCGTCCGACAGCATTTGAGGATGTCAAAGGACAGGAACATATTATTACAACATTGCAGAACCAGATTCAGGCAAACCGGATCGGGCATGCCTATCTGTTCTGTGGAACCCGGGGAACGGGTAAGACTACTGTGGCAAAAATATTTGCAAAGGCAGTCAACTGCGAACATCCGGTGGGTGGGAGTCCTTGTGGAGAGTGCGCCATGTGCCGTTCGATTGCAGCAGGAACATCGATGAATGTCATCGAGATTGATGCTGCGTCTAACAACGGGGTAGACAATATTCGTGAGATTCGCGAGGAAGTCGCTTACCGCCCGACGGAAGGCAGATATAAGGTATATATCATTGATGAGGTGCATATGTTGTCAATCGGTGCATTTAATGCACTTTTGAAAACGCTGGAAGAGCCGCCGGAGTATGTCATCTTTATTCTGGCGACAACGGAAGTTCATAAGATTCCGATTACCATTTTATCCAGATGTCAGCATTATGATTTTAAGCGGATCACCATTGATACCATTGCAGCGCGTCTGCAAGAACTGATGACCGTAGAACAGGTGGAGGTGGAGGAAAAAGCCATTCGCTACATTGCAAAGGCGGCAGACGGTTCCATGCGAGATGCTTTGAGTCTTCTAGATCAGTGTATTGCATTTTATCTGGGGCAGAAACTGACCTATGATAATGTACTGGAAGTGTTGGGAGCGGTTGACACAGATGTGTTTAGCAGGCTGCTGCGCAGTATCATTGCGAGGGACGTGCCGGCGGTGCTGGATACAGTAGAAGAATTGGTCATGCAGGGAAGAGAGCTAACACAACTGGCAGTAGATTTTACCTGGTATCTTCGGAACTTGCTTTTAGTAAAAACGTCTGATAGTATAGAGGATGTTCTGGATGTATCAAGTGAGAATCTGGCGCAGCTAAAGGAAGAGGCACAGATGCTGGAAGTCGATATGCTGCTCCGGTATATCCGTATCTTTTCGGAATTATCCAATCAGCTGAAATACGCGACCCAGAAGAGAGTCTTACTGGAAGTGGCATTGATCAAGCTGTGTACTCCGGCGATGGAAGTGACGCAGGATGCACTATTGGACAGAATCCGTGCAGTGGAAGAGAAGATTGAGAATGGTCTGGCGATAATGCCACAGGCAGACGTGGGGGCTGACAGGGGCAGTGGTCTGGCAGGCACAATGCAAGGAACAGAGGGCTCGGCAAAAGAGCCGGTTTCACAGAAATTAGAAGTGCCGCCTGCAATTCCCGAAGAGGTGCAGGAAGTGGTGAAGAATTTCCGCTCCATTGCAGATGAAACAGCGGGACCAGTACGAACCTACCTAAAGAAAGCACGCTTGAGTCTGGGCGGCGACAATAGACTGATGGTAGTCCTGCCGGATGGAATGGGTGCTTCCATTGTTGGACGAGAGGACCACAAAGAAGAACTGGAAGCATTGATTGAGAAGCGAATTGGCAAGAAAGTTGAAGTAGAAGTCCGACAGGTCGAAGATGGCCGCCGTTTTGAAGATACATTTGTAGATTTGGAACGATACATGGAAAGTGTCATTAATATGGAAATAACAGTGGAGGGATGATTATGGCAAAACGTGGAGGATTCCCGGGTGGAGGAATGCCGGGAAATATGGCAAATCTGATGAAACAGGCACAGAAGATGCAGCGTCAGATGGAAGAACAGGCAAAAGAGATGGAGAGCAAAGAGTTTACCGCAGCAGCAGGCGGTGGAGCTGTGGAAGTAACTGTGTCCGGTAAGCGAGAAGTCCTGAAAGTAAAGCTGGATGAAGAAGTGGTAGATCCAGATGATATCGAGATGCTGGAAGATTTGATCGTAGCAGCGACCAATGAGGCACTTCGTAAGGTAGACGAAGAATCCGGTGCGGCAATGTCCAAGCTGACAGGCGGCATGGGCGGCTTCGGCGGAGGGATGTTCTAACATTCGACGGAAAGGATTAGGAGTAATGAAATGGAGTACTACAGTCATCAAATCAGTCGGTTGATTGAAGAACTTTCGAGACTGCCGGGGATTGGCGCAAAGTCTGCCCAACGTCTGGCGTTTCATCTGATCAATATGCCGAAGGAGCAGGTGGAGCATCTGGCGCAGACGATGGTGGATGCGCGTAACAATGTCCGATATTGTGCGCAGTGCTGTACGCTGACAGATCAAGAACTCTGTCCGATCTGTAAGAATTCAGAGCGAGATCAGAAGACGATTATGGTGGTGGAAACACCGAGAGACCTGGCAGCGTATGAAAAGACCGGAAAATACAACGGTGTTTACCATGTTCTGCACGGAGCGATTTCCCCAATGCTAGGAATCGGACCGGGAGATATCCGTTTGAAGGAACTGATGGAACGCCTGCAGGGAGATGTAAATGAGGTGATCATTGCGACCAACTCCAGTCTGGAAGGGGAAACAACGGCAATGTACATCAGCAAGCTGATCAAACCGGCAGGAATCAAGGTCAGCCGGATTGCTAGCGGAGTACCGGTAGGCGGGGATCTGGAATATATTGACGAGGTGACACTTCTGCGGGCGCTGGAAGGGCGTACAGAACTGTAACCGAAAGAGAAAAAGAGGAATGCGAAAGACATGAGCAGAAAGAAAGTGACGTCTTCTGATGTAGCAGAACGTGCCGGAGTCTCACAGACGACCGTGTCGATGGTGTTAAATAAAAAGTATAATGTATCCTTTTCAAAGGACGTGATTCAGAGAGTAGAAACTGCGGCGAAAGAGCTGGGGTATGAGCTTCCGAAGCGCCGTTCCTGCCGAGAAAGCAGAAAGGAAAAACTGCTCGTTGCATTTTGTCCCAATCTGACAAATCCGTATTATGTGATGCTTCTGCAGGGGATTGAATCCCGTGCGATCGAGCAGGGATATGGTGTGTTTGTGTGCAATACGCAGAGGAGTCTGGAACTGGAAGAACGGTATCTAAAGATGCTTTCCTCTTTGAACCCTCAGGGGGTCATCTATATGTGTAATCCAAGCCGTGTCTTTCTGCCAATGATTGAAGAACTGTCGCAAAAGATTCCGTTTGCAGTTATCAATAATCAGAATGAACGTCTGGATGTAGATGCAGTGGAACTGGATAATTCCAAGTTGGGACGGATTATGGCAAGACACCTTCTTAAACTGGGACACAGGGATGTGGCATACATTGCACCGCCACTGACCGTACGGCAAAAGCAGAGATCCAAACGAGTGGAAGGATTTTTGAAAGAATTTCGAGAAGCCGGGCTGGGAGAACGTGTTGTGATCAAAGCGGCCAATGAGTCGATTGATGAAGATGTGACAGGGATCGACTCGGAATATCGGATTGGCTATGATCTGACAGGAGAACTGCTTCAAGAGCATCATGATCTGACTGCAATCGTCGGGTTGAATGATATGATCGCATTTGGAATTCTGGATGCGTTGTATGATGCAAAATATAAAGTACCGGGAGATATGTCGGTGATGGGGTGTGACAATACACTTTTTACCAAGATGCGAAAGGTATCGCTCACCACGATTGAACACTTTGTAATCTATAAGGGCAGAGATGCCTGTGACATTATCATGAAGAAGATAAAAACCAGAGATAAGAAATATGCGGATATCGAGCCGGTCAGTATCTATCATATAGAGTATGAGCCAAGGATTGTAAGCCGTGGAACAACATCTTATCCACGGACGAAAGCGAAAAAGTAAAAATATTAATGCAAACCGAAAAATTATTAATAATGAAAAGCAGCATATTATGATTTGTATTACTTTGCAGAAATAGAAGATTGTTGAAATACAAGGAAAGAAAAAGAATAGTTAGTAATTTCAGAGTGTGAGGATATTAATAATACAAATTTATTAATACCATAAAATTATTAATAAATCTAGTTCCTGTTGACCGTTTTGACTCGGATGATTATAATCAGAATCAAAGAGAACAATGCAGATTGTGGATTAAGAGTTCAAGGAGGAAGGAACAATGAAATTTTTTATTGACACAGCAAAAGTAGAGGATATCAAAAAAGCAAATGATATGGGCGTCATCTGTGGTGTGACAACAAATCCGTCTTTGATTGCAAAAGAAGGACGTGTCTTTGAAGAAGTGATCGCAGAGATTGCATCGATTGTGGATGGACCGATCAGTGGAGAGGTAAAGGCAACGACTGTTGATGCAGAAGGCATGATTGAAGAAGGCCGTGCGATTGCAGCCATCCATCCGAATATGGTTGTCAAGATCCCGATGACAGTAGAAGGACTGAAAGCATGTAAAGTGCTGACATCCGAAGGGATCAAAACAAATGTAACATTGATTTTCACTGCAAATCAGGCGCTTCTGGCAGCAAGAGCAGGTGCGACTTATGTGTCACCGTTCCTCGGAAGACTGGACGATATCTCTGTGCGTGGAACAGATTTGATCGCAGAAATTGCTCAGATTTTTGAAGTAGCAGGAATCGAGACAGAGATTATTGCGGCAAGTGTGCGTAATCCGATTCACGTAACAGACTGCGCACTGGCAGGAGCTGACATTGCAACTGTTCCATATAAGGTCATCGAGCAGATGACACATCATCCGCTTACCGATGCAGGAATCGAGAAGTTCCAGGCAGATTATAAAGCGGTATTTGGAGAGTAAAAGCTTGTCCCGGGAGGGACATAGAATATAGAAAATATCAGGAGGGAATCCATGAACAAGTTAGAGTTGATGAAGACTGCGAACGAGGTTCGCAAAGGCATCGTGACAGCGGTGCATAGCGCAAAGTCCGGTCATCCGGGTGGTTCTTTGTCCGCAGCCGACATTTTCACATATTTATATTTTGAAGAAATGAATATTGATCCAAAAGAGCCGAAAAAGGCGGATCGTGATCGTTTTGTATTGTCCAAAGGACATACTGCACCGGGACTGTATTCTGCACTGGCAAACAGAGGATATTTTCCAATCGAAGATCTGACGACTCTGCGCCATGTTGGCTCCTATTTGCAGGGGCACCCGGATATGAAGCATATTCCGGGAGTAGATATGTCATCCGGCTCTCTGGGACAGGGAATCTCTGCGGCAGTCGGAATGGCGATTGCCGCACAGATTTCAGATGAAGATTACCGAGTGTATACACTGCTGGGAGACGGCGAGATCCAAGAAGGTCAAGTATGGGAAGCTGCGATGCTGGCGGGATTCCGTAAACTGGACAATCTGGTTGTAATTGTGGATAATAACAATCTGCAGATTGATGGTACAATCACAGAAGTCAACTCCCCATACCCGATCGATCAGAAGTTTGAGGCATTTAACTTCCATGTAATTACGATTGACGGAAATGACTTTGACCAGATTGCAGCTGCATTTGCGGAGGCGAGAACTGTCAAAGGACAGCCTACAGCAATTGTTGCTAAAACTGTCAAAGGAAAAGGAGTCTCCTTCATGGAAAATCAGGTTGGCTGGCATGGATCAGCTCCGAATGATGAGCAGTATGCAGAAGCAATGAAAGAATTAGAAGAGGCAGGTGAAGCATTATGTCAGATGTAAAGAAAATTGCAACAAGAGAAAGCTATGGCAATGCTTTGGCTGAACTTGGAAAAGAACATGAAGAGGTGGTTGTTCTGGATGCAGATCTTGCAGCAGCAACCAAGACCGGTGTTTTTAAAAAGGCATTTCCGGAAAGACATATTGACTGTGGAATTGCAGAGTGCAATATGGTAGGCGTGGCAGCCGGACTGGCAACAGCAGGCAAAGTTCCATTTGCAAGTTCCTTTGCAATGTTTGCAGCAGGACGTGCCTTCGAGCAGGTGCGCAACTCTGTGGGTTATCCACATCTGAATGTGAAAATCGGTGCAACCCATGCGGGAATCTCTGTTGGAGAAGATGGCGCAACGCATCAGTGTAATGAAGATATCGCATTGATGAGAACCATTCCGGGGATGGTTGTGATCAATCCTTCCGATGATGTGGAAGCCAAAGCGGCGGTAAAGGCAGCTTATGAACATCAAGGACCGGTGTATCTGCGTTTTGGAAGACTGGCAGTACCGGTGATCAATGATAGAGAAGATTACAAATTTGAACTTGGCAAAGGCGTTGTGCTTCGAGAAGGAAAAGATGTGACGATCATTGCAAGCGGACTTCCGGTGGCAAACTGCCTGGAAGCGGCTGAGCGGTTGGCAGCAGAAGGTATTGAAGCAAAGGTGATCAACATTCATACCATCAAGCCGTTGGATGAAGAACTGATCGTTGCAGCTGCAAAAGAGACCGGTAAGGTTGTGACAGTGGAGGAACATTCCGTGATCGGCGGTCTTGGCAGTGCAGTCTGCGATGTGCTGAGTGAACAGGCGCCGACAAGAGTATTGAAGATTGGAATCAACGATACATTCGGGGAATCCGGTCCGGCAGTAGAGTTGGTGAAAAAGTATGGTCTGGATGCAGAGAGCATCTATCAGAAAGTAAAAGCTTTCCATTAAGAAGGGTGCGGCGTTGTCCGCACTCTTTTTTGTCGAATAACGGTTGATCAGGATAGTCAGGGAAAGGTTTTCTTTTGTGCAACATTATGATATAATTGTTGCACGAAAGGAAGTGGTCGAGTGACAAGATTTGAACAGCTTGATTTTCTTATGGAAGAACAAGGCGGGATAGTGCAAACGGCACAGGTAGTAAGAGAAGGTATTTCAAAACCTATTTTCTATGACTATGTACGGGCAAACAATTTGAAGCAAGTGGCACATGGGGTTTATGCGTCAGAAGATGCTTGGATAGATGGAATGTTCCTGCTTCATCTTCGCTGCAAGCAGGCTGTATTCTCCCATGAAGCGGCTTTATTTTTTCACGATTTGACAGATCGAGAACCATCGCCGTATTCTGTTACCGTAAAACGAGGCTACGGAACCGCTCGTCTGCGTGAGGATGGGATTGCTGTCTACACCATCAAGGAGGAACTTTATCCGATCGGAATCATTGAAGCACAAACACATTTTGGGCATGTTGTTCCGGTTTATGATATGGAACGAACCGTTTGCGATCTGCTCCGCAGCCGCAGTCAAATTGAGATCCAAACCTTACAAATAGCTTTAAAGCAGTACGCTGCTCGGAAAGATAAAAATCTACGGGCTTTGATGCGATATGCAAAACTGTTCCGTGTAGAGAAAATTTTGCGGCGGTATATGGAGGTACTTTTATGATAAATTCGGCAAGACAGCTAAAAGATTTGATTCGTAACCTATCCAAAGAAAAATCAGCAGACGCACAGATTTTAATGCGTAACTATATGATGGAGCGCTTTTTAGAACGTATATCCTTGTCGGAGTATAAGGATAAATTTATCTTAAAGGGTGGAATGCTAGTAGCAGCCATGGTTGGATTGGATGCCCGTTCCACAATGGATATTGATGCAACGGTCAAAGGTGCAACTGTCAATGTGGAAGATGTAGAAAATATCATCGTTTCCATTATTGCAGTACCGCTGGATGATGGTGTTACTTTCAGGGTTAAAGACATCTCTGAAATCATGGATGAAGCGGATTATCCCGGTGTCAGGGTAAGTATGGAAACAGAGTTCGATGGAGTACGCACACCGTTAAAAATCGACATCTCCACCGGCGATGCCATCACACCGAAAGAGATTCAGTACAGCTTTAAGTTGATGCTGGAGAATCGTTCTATTGAGGTATGGGCGTATAACATGGAAACGGTCTTGGCAGAAAAGCTAGAAACGATTATTTCACGTACAAGTACAAATACTCGTATGAGAGATTTTTATGATATCCATATCTTGATGCAGCAGCATAGAGATACACTGGATGCCCGTGTTTTCCGTGATGCATTGCTGGCTACCGCCCGAAAGCGCGAGACTATAAAATATCTTTCAGAAGCAGATGAGGTCTTTGAAGAAATAGAAAACAGTACAGAAATGAAAAGGCTTTGGAAATCCTATCAAAAGAAATTCTCTTATGCTGCCAAGTTAAATTGGGAGGTTATCATGGCTTCTGTACGATTACTATATGACAAGTCGAAAAGCGGTGACGCATGAAGGAGCAAATGGAAAAGTTCTTATAAAAATCAGAAAATTATATAAAAAGTAAACAATTATAAAATAATAAATAAAAATATGGTAAAATGAGTTGACAATTAAAAAGTGATGTGCTAATATAAAATCAATCCAAAAAATATCCAGATACAGTACAAGAAGTACAATATTCGTATTTCAAGAGTTACGTTCAGAAGGATATGAATCAAGGAGTACAACACTCTGCGAGGATAGAATATGAAGAAAAGGAGGTAAAGGTCCCATGGACAGTGATTCTATCGTTACAATTCAATGTGTCAGTGGTACGGTGAATGAAGATTCCTGTGATGTAATGGCTTTTACCTGTACAAGATAGACGACATCCGGTAAAGAAGAGTAACAGAAAAGAAGGTCGGAGAATCGAGAGACCGGATGCAAACTGAGAGATAGACGATTGAACATTCACAGACATATTGAAATATAGTTACCACATTCAATGAGAGTTCCAACGATGTGTAAAGAAACATCAAAAGAATATTATCTCATAAAAAGTATACAATCGTTATAGAAAGAATAATCTAGTAAGGCACTGGAGTATTGGGGTAACAGTATTGTGGCGGGTGAACGATTATAGATGGAATAACGAAAGGATATACTTGATCAATGGGAAGATAATACCGCAAGGATTTCATTGTAAACAATTGTAATAAGCAACAATATCTAAATTGTGAGAAAAGAATGATAGGAGAAAGAATTAAAAAAGCCTACAGGAACGAGATCGTGAGAAGCCTCCGATTTTATAAATATAAAAGAATACAATCAAATATATAGAAAAGTACATCTTCAATGTCAATTGACGATGTACTTTTTTTGACAATCTGCCGCTGTTATGGTAAACTGATGAAAGAATTGTCGGTAGGTATGCATTTTTATATGGATTCCGAAGGATGAGGATAACGGAAAGTAACCAGAATTATAATAAATTGACGAGGTGAATACAGTGGACAAGTATGAATATAAGTTGAAGACGGAACAGATGCTTGAACTTATGAATGACGGTGCCTACAAGAAAGCCGCAGAGGTTGCGGATACCATTGACTGGAATCGGGTACGCAATACGTCGATGCTGAGTACAGTCAGCGAGATTTATGAAAAGAGTCGAGAGTACCAGAAGAGTTATGAGGTCCTGAGGATTGCTTATAATCGTGCAGAGGGAAGCCGGAAGATCATTTCACGTCTGTGCACACTTGCATTAAAGACGAGAAATATTGATGAGGCAATTGACTATTACGATGACTTTATTGAAACAGCGCCTAAGGATCCGAATCAGTACATTCTGAAATATCAGATTCTTCGTGCACAGAGAGCGCCGATTGAACAGCAGATCCATGCACTGGAAGAGTTCAAAAAAGCGGAGTATATCGAAGAATGGGCATATGAGCTTGCGAAGCTGTATCAGGAAGCAGGGATGACAGCAGAGTGTCTGGAAGAATGCGATGATTTGATTCTCTGGTTCAGCGAAGGGAAGTACGTATTTCAGGCAATGGAGTTAAAGATGCAGTATAAGCCGCTGACCCCATCCCAGCAGGAGAAGTATGACCATAGATATGAGAAGCTGTCAAGTGAGACAGAAGAGATTCCAGATGTGGTTCAGTATCAGCAGAAGAAAGCAGAACTTGCAGAAGAAGGTACGGAATCTTCTGAGCATACATCGGCAGAAGTGGACGATACGGAGCATGCAGAAAGTGATATAGAGGAAGACGAGCCTGTTCAGGCGTTGCCGAAGAAGAAGGTCGGGAATACGATGAAGCTGGACGAGGCGTTGAAAAGTCTTTTGAATATTAAGATTAAGGCGGATGAACCAGAACAGGTATCTCAAGAGACAGAGGATTTAACCGAGTTGGAAAGTAAGATCGAAGAAATCGAATCAATTGCGGATCTGGGGCTGGCAGAAAAG
>JAHHTO010000063.1 GCA_020024595.1 Schaedlerella sp. | reverse complement strand
GGATGTTAATAAACGTCTGGAAGAGAAAGAACTGTCGATCGAACTGACGGAAGCGGCAAAGAATTTTGTGGTTGAGGGTGGCTATGATCCGATGTACGGTGCACGTCCGTTAAAGAGGTATCTGCAAAAGAATGTGGAAACACTGGCTGCAAGATTGATTCTGGCAGGCGATGTGGGACGAGGCGATTGTATTCTGATTGATGTCGTCGACGGAAAATTGGAACCGCGTGTAAAGTAAAGAAAGGAATTTCATGACGTCAATTATATTTCATATTGATGTGAATTCGGCTTTTTTGAGCTGGACTGCAGTAGAACAATTAAAGAATGGAGCAGCAACAGACTTGCGTCAGATACCTGCAATTATCGGAGGAGATCAAAAGTCACGCCATGGTGTTGTTTTAGCGAAGTCTCTTCCTGCTAAAGGATATGGCATTCGCACCGGGGAGCCGGTGGCGAATGCCTTTCGTAAGTGTCCGAATTTGAACATGGAGCCACCAAATTATAAGATGTACAGAGAAAAGAGTGCGCAATTGATGGAATATCTTCGTACCTATACAACAGCAATCGAACAAGTTAGTGTGGATGAATGCTATATGGACTTTACAAAAATTGCAGATCGGTATAATTCTCCTGTAGACGGAGCATTAGAAATTAAGAATGGAATACGAGAAAAATTTGGGTATACGGTCAATGTTGGAATTTCCTCTAACAAATTGCTGGCAAAGATGGCGTCGGACTTTGAAAAACCGGACAAGATACATACTTTATTCCCGGAGGAAGTCCCCATAAAAATGTGGCCGCTTCCTATCGGAGAGTTATTTATGGCAGGTCGTTCTAGTGTAGAAACATTAAAAAAGTTAGAAATTAATTCGATTGGAGATCTGGCACAGGCAGATCAGAATCTGATTATACTGCATCTGAAAAGTCACGGGAAAATGCTTTGGGAATTTGCAAATGGAATTGACCATTCATTGGTGCTGCCGGAGCAGTCAGAAGCGAAGGGTGTTGGAAATTCGACTACACTCTCAAAAGATGTGGCAACGTATGAGGAAGTGCAGCCGGTATTTCGTCATCTTGCAGAGAGTGTAGGGGGACGGCTTCGTAAGGCTAGGCAGAAAGCAAAGATGGTCAGTATGGAAATCAAATATCATGATTTTCAAACGATTTCCCATCAGTGTCAACTGGCAAAGCCAACCAATGAGGACATGGTGTTATATGAAACAGCTTGCCGGCTCTTTAAAGAAGTATGGAGTGGAGAATCTGTGCGTCTTCTTGGGATTAGGACATCAAAACTGGTGGCGGAGTCGGAACCGGAGCAGCTTAGTATCTTTGATATGGAACTTCCAAAAGAGCCAGATGAAAAGCATAAAAAACTGAATGCAGCCATGGAAGTGATACGAAAGCGATTTGGGGAGGATGCGGTGAAGAAAGCAAGTCTTGTAAAGGCACCGGAGAAAGTGCGGTAATATCAGTATGGTGAGATACTATGAAAATAATATAGATATAGGAAGTGAATATGGAAGGGAAAAATTATAATCTTGAATTGATCAGAACCATCTCATTTATATTGGTGATTGTGATACATGTAAGTAATTATTTTTGCCGGGCTTATGGGAAAATTAGTCCGGGTGAATATGGATTTTCACTGGCGTTGGATACAGTTGCGAGAGTTAGTGTACCAAGCTTTTTTATGCTGAGTGGAGCATTGCTGTTAGGGAAGGATGAAACGATGCAGAAAAGCTGGAAGAGATTGCTGAGATTTCTTCCTTCATTGATCTTCTGGAGCATTGTATACTATCTATTTAACACCTATTATATGGGAACAAAGTTTGATGTAAAAGAGATATTCTGGGAGCCTGCAGAAGCACATCTATGGTATCTGTATGCAATGATTCCGATTTATCTGGTGCTACCATTTTTTCAGATACTGGTTCGAGGAATGAATGTTAAGATGGAGAAGGTGCTGCTGATTCTTGGAACGGGTACTGTACTTGTGAACTATGTATTGTCTGTATTTGGTGGAGCATTATATTATGATGTTCCTTTGTTTGGAGATCGAGTATATGCATATTACTTTTTTCTGGGATACTATTTAATGAAATATAAGGATTCGATTGTTGTCAGTAATCGAAAACTTCTAACAATATTTATAGTAAGCAATGTAATAAATATCGGATTGACTATGGGAATTACGGTAATTATCGGAGATCATATGGAGCGTACACTGGAATATGGCTGCCCACTTGTTGCGGTCAGCAGTGCAACATTTTTCCTGCTGATGCTCAGACTTGGAAATGGAAAACTTCAATTAAAAGAGCATACCAGACGGATTCTTGATGCTTGGTGTACCTGTTCTTTTGGAATTTATCTGATCCATATTATGTTTCTGGATAACTATAAGAAGCATTTGGGGGCAGAGGATGTTTCCGCATGGTTTGCATTGCCTGGATTAACGATATCTATTTTATTGACATCTTATATTAGCGTGGTATTGATACGAAAACTACCGTGGGGAAAGAAGATAACATAGTTATGCTTCCAAAAGAGTTTTAGTACTTTATTGAAAATAGGCGAAATCTCCGTTAATCAGGGATTTCGCCTGTTTGATTTACGAGCCTGTGCACGTCTTCTGCTTTCTAATTTTCGATAGGCAAAGTCTTTTTGATGTTCTGCTACTCGTGCAGGTGTTAGGAAAATCCAACAGATGATGCGTACAGTTAGGATACCGAAGAAAGCACCGATACTGTCAATGATCACATCTTTTACAGATGGCCCTCTTCCTGCGACAAAGGATTGGTGGTATTCGTCTCCGCAGGCAAAAGCTACACAAAGAAAACCTGCTACAAGCATCAGTGGAATCCCCCGGAGTCCATAGACATAGAACGGGAAAGAAAGGGCAACTGCAAGAAGAAAATATTCACTCATGTGGGCGAGTTTACGCACAGGGTATTCGATTTCGTATGCATATTCACTAATCTGCCATTCTTCTAACCCTTTGTTTAGAACCTCGTTTCCGATTTCCACAATTTTGTAACTGACTTCATAACTAAGATTTCCTGAATGATCTCCAGTCTGTGCAGAAAATTGAAAAATGACATACATCATTAAAAGTGCAGGCAGAAAGGAGAGCGGTTTCAGGAAGAAGAATAATACTCGTTTCATAGAATCCCCTTTTCAGTGATGGAATATATTGATGGCCGTGTTGTTTCCTTATTTGAGGTTTTAGTATGTCATGTTTTTTTGCATTTGTAAAGTAGAAGGATTCAAATGCAGCGGTGAGGAATAAAATATTTTATTTTTATCTTATCCTTCACCATTTACGCATTTTATCATTTATCCACATTTCTTGAAAATATTTAAAAGTTATCCCCATCACATAGGTCTGCTCCACCTGTTTCAAAAAATATGGAGCATTATTTAATTATTTCCTCTTCCATTTTACCACCACCTGTGCTAAAATACCTTATTATTCAGGATATACCGTTGTATATCTCTGAATGTAGGATACATCTTCTGATCTTACTGTTTGTCGTCGAAAACTTTCCAGTAACCAAGAAGATGTATTTTTTATACTCTGCTTCAGTTCTTTTACATACGGATTCCATGCGATATATAACTGCATAAGAATGTCCGCTATCTGTGTCAGTAGATAATGATTCTTCATTGCATTACTGTTATAGCTGTTCAGATGTTCGATCCGATAAAGCCCGTTTTTCTGATTGTTAAAGCCTTCATTTTCTATTTTCCAGCGTCCTTTCGCTGTAAGTATCATTTCTTCAAGGTTCCGTTTTGTTATTTCCAGACTGCTGATCCAACGGAAGCGTACAGTATGTGTTTTTTCGTCTTTAGCTTTCGTTTCATATTGATATTCAAATACATTCATCACTTCTGTTTTTCCTGCTACTTCTTCCACATGGTTTGCATACCAGCCTGTTCCCTTTTCTTTACATATGCCGGTTATCTTTTCCGCGCCTTCTCCCTTTTTGATCCATTCATAACTCTCGTCTAAACTTTTCTGACGGGTTTCTTTCTGTGTGAATATATACTCCCAATGATAGGTTTCCCTGCATAGATTCATAAAATTTTCTGCTGCATACAACGCATCTCCCTGTATACACATCGGCAGTCTGGGATAGTCTTTTTTTATCTTTTTCATTAAGCGTTTTGCTGCATTCAGCTCACAATCCTGCTTCGTTACGTTTTCTTTTTCATTTTCAATAAACTCTGTCCCCAGACTGATTACCACTTGATTGCTCAACACAATTTTAGCTTCCAGTACCTTATGGTAATAAAGCTTTGTCTTTTTCCCATCTGACATCTGTTTTTCTGTACAAAGGCAATTATCACAATGTTTTTCTTTGAAATAGAACAGACCGGTTCCATCCAGGATCACATGCCAATATTTCCCTAAAAGACGATTTCTATTGAACTGTTTCCCTTTTATTAAGCTTTTGACCATCTTCTTTCTTAGCTCTGAAAGACAGTCTGGTGACAGCTTTTCCAGATAATAGTTCAGAGTATCATAGTGCGGCATTTCTTCAAGCCGCTGATTACCTGACAGAAGCTTCAAAGTGTAAATACAGTTGTCATCATTAAAATTTTTTCCATTTCTAAAAACCATTCTCTTAGTGAATGAAAGAAATGATTTGTGACCATCATAAAATCAACAATCCCACGATCCTGTTTCTTACGTTCTCTTTTTTGCCGTTTCTTCATCTCAAAATCTCCTGTGCGAAAAATTTGTTTCTTATATTTTACCGCACAGGAGATTATTCTGCACGAAATCTGCTTATTTTATTGCGAAAAATATTTATTCCTCACCGTTGATTCAAATGGAGGTTGAGAAATATAGGATTATAATACATGTGTTACAACTGAATATTAAAGAGCGAGGATAAGCTCGCTTTGTATTATATTGAATCACCACAAACAAAAATACAAAAAGGAGTATCCTCGCATGGCAAGTATAACACATTATGTACAACGGTATGATGTTACGAAAGCGGTCAGAAAATATAAATCCAATTGCCAGTATAGTTATCGCAGGGAAAGGTTCATGACACAAAGTGTTTTTCTACTTTTGGAAAGGAACCTTTTGAAACCTCTGGGGTGGAAATCCCACAGATTATTTAAGAGACTTTGCCTACAGTCTAAGAGGGCGGTTTTCCGCCCTCTCTTATTTTAAATTATTTTCAGAATCTTCTTTAGATTCTAGAATTTCCTGAATGGCATCGCGCACAGCATTTTTTATTACAAAATATAGTGACATAAAAAATATCAGCGCAAGCAGTATAAATATAGTTAAGTTAAAAAAAGAATCCAATTAAAAATCCTCTCTGTTTCTAGTGATATGTATAAGAAAATGACTGTTGATCAAAGCTCCCACCAGTAAAAGAAACTCCTATATCAGTAAAACCAAATGATATTTCGCCGCCGAGGATCTCATGTGCATAAGTAAGATACATTTTAGAATTTAAATCTGCTGATGAGCTAAATGAGTTTCTTGGTCGCAATAAAACTTGTGCACCGCCATAATGTTTATAGGAATTGCCATGATGTGGTAATGATAATTTTGAATCCCATCCAAAGCTACCAGAGTCTGCTAATGCAGGGGCATTAATATTTTCTAAAACTAAATGTTGTCCATCTACCATACAATTTGATGTGGCATAGAAGCCGTCATCATAAAATAAATTACTATCCCATTTAAATGTCAGAGCATCTGTCATGGTGAAAACAGGCTCTTTAAGCCATTGATATCCTAATGAAACATCTACACCGATGACAGTTCCATTTGAAACCATGTCATAAGTTCCAATGGACAACTGCAATTGGGATGTAGAAATGTTACCTCTTTCATCAGGATTATTTTCTGTAACTTTGATTATTTGTGAATCAAATCCGGAAAAATGAGCATCTTTTCCAGACAAAGTATTGTAAAGATCATCGATTTGTTGCGGATTGAAACTCGCAAGTGCTTCATCTGTGGTTCCAATACTTTTTAAAAATTCAATTTTTTCAGTTTGGGTTGCTTGTGATTCAGCCGCTTCAATGGTTGTAATTGTTGTCATGAATAAGGATGATACAAGTAATGAAGCAAGTGTTAATGCGGAAAACATTTAAGTTTTATTTTTTTCATAAATTTCTCCTTCTAAAAGAAATTGTAGGTTGCTTTATACAAGATTATTTAACCAATGGAACCACCCCGCAGTATTTTTTAAAATAATTGATAAAAAAATTATAAAACATGAGCAAAAAAATAGCAATATAAATAATTAGATAATATCTCTAATGATTCAAATGGAGGTTGAGAAAAGAGTAAATTGATTTTTACGGAATTCCAGAATCCCTTCATCCCGCATTTTTCCCAGCTCTTTAGAAAGGGCACTTCGATCCAGATTGAGATAATCAGCAAGTTCCTGACGGCTCAGTGGAATTTGAAAGGTAGTACTTCCAGCTTTGGAGGCTTCTTCAGACAGGTAAATAAACAGACGTCCGCGGATGGTTTTGGGAGTGGTACAAAAGATACGGTTTGCAAGGGTTAAGTTCTTGTGAAGGGAAATTTGCAGCATGTTTTTTATGATTTTTGGATACCAGGTTTTGGTGGAAAAAGGTGTATTTGTAATAAGTTCCAGATTCAGGAACAAAATCTCTGCCGGTTCAGCGGTTACTGCATTGACCATAATCGGTTCCTGACAAAGTACGTAGGATTCTGCGAAGAGTTGACCCGGTGAAATACTGCTCAGAAGACTTTTGTTTCCCCAAAGATCTATATTTTCGATATTCACGGTCCCGGACAGAACAATACCGATCTCGCGAATGAAATCTCCCATGTGGAAGATTACTGTATTTTTGGGAAAATGCTGTTGCCTCATGCATCCACAGTTGTTCATATCGTTCCATTCGTTCTCATCAATATTTAAAAATAAAGGTGTCTGCAAATTTTTCATAAAATCCTCTTTTCTGTGGTTATAACCACCGAATTTATATTTTGATTATAATATACTCTGCTTGTAAGATGCAAGAAACATTGTACGAATTTATTTTTATTGGAGGATGGATGATTATGATAAGAAGAATTATTGAGATTGATGAGAATAAGTGTAATGGCTGCGGCGCCTGTGCGGCAGCATGTCATGAAGGAGCCATTGGTATGGTTGACGGAAAGGCGAGACTCCTTCGTGATGATTATTGTGATGGGTTGGGTGATTGTCTGCCGGAGTGCCCGACGGGGGCGATTACATTTGTAGAAAGAGAAGCGGCGCCTTATGATGAACAGGCAGTCATGGCGAATAAGAAAGAAAAAGAAGAAAGATTAGGAAGAGAACAGCGGGGATTTTCAGGATGTCCGGGACAGCAGATGCGACAGTTGAACCGTAAACAGGAAGAGGCTGGGCATGCAGAACTACAACAAATGACAGGAATGCGCCCGATCGAATCTCAACTTGGACAGTGGCCATGTCAGATAAAGCTCGTTCCGATAAATGCTCCGTACTTCGAGGGAGCAAAATTACTGATAGCAGCAGATTGTACTGCTTATGCATATGCGAATGTGCATCAAGAATTCATGAAAGGAAAGATAACGTTGATTGGTTGTCCAAAGCTGGATGATGTGGATTACAGCGATAAGCTCACTCAGATCATTGCGCAAAATGATATCAAGAGTGTAACAGTGCTGCGTATGGAGGTCCCGTGTTGTGGGGGCTTGGAGATGGCTGTGAAGAAGGCTTTGCAGGATAGCGGAAAATTTATCCCCTGGCAGGTGACTACAATTTCTATCGACGGAAAGATTTTGGATTGATGGAAAAAGTCAGATCATGTATTTACAAAATAGAAACAAAGTGATATTATAATGATATCAAAAAGAGTTCTTTTGTAAATAAGGAGGGATATTCTATGAAAGAGAAAATTTTACAAAATAAGAAACATGGAATGCGGGTATTAGTTCTGACAACACTGTTGTATCTTACAGCTATCGTAGGATGCATTTTCGGAGGAATATTACTGGAAAAGAATGGGGGACCGGTCTTATTGATCTTGAGTATTATCTGGCTGTGTATCGGATGGGTTCCGTATTGCGGACTGCGGATTTTGAAGCCACAGGAGGCACTGGTTCTTACATTATTCGGAAAATATGTCGGAACAGTAAAAGGAGAGGGGTTTTATTTTGTAAATCCATTCTGTTCCAGCGTGAATCCTGCAGCAGCAACTCATTTGAATCAGAGTGGGGATGTGGATAACCGTGCAAGAAAGCCTGCTTTTTCTTTTTCACTGACTGGGATGGAAAACAACGCAGGAGATTTAGGAAAGAAGATTTCTCTGAAAATTATGACACTGAATAACAGCCGTCAGAAAATCAATGATTGTCTGGGCAATCCGGTGGAGATTGGGATTGCGGTTATGTGGAGAGTTGTAGATACATCTAAGGCAGTATTCAATGTGGATAACTACAAGGAATACCTTTCCCTCCAGTGTGATACTGCATTGCGTAATATTGTTCGCCTTTATCCGTATGATGTGGCTCCCAATGTGGATACGACAGGAGACGGACAGGCAGATGATGGAAGCCTGCGTGGTTCTAGTGAGATTGTAGCCACAAGGATTAAAGATGAGATTCAGCAAAAAGTTGGTGAAGCAGGCCTTGAGATTCTAGAAGCACGGATTACATATCTTGCTTATGCACCGGAGATTGCGGCAGTAATGCTACAGCGTCAGCAGGCATCTGCAATTATTGATGCAAGAAAGATGATTGTAGACGGCGCAGTCGGAATGGTAGAGATGGCTCTAAACCGTTTGAATGAGAATGGGGTAGTGGAACTTGACGAAGAGAGAAAGGCTGCTATGGTATCCAATCTGTTGGTTGTTTTGTGTGGCAACCGAGATGCCCAGCCAATTGTAAATTCAGGAAGCTTGTATTGATATGGCTGAACAGAAAAAGAAACAAGTTCCCCTTCGGTTGTCTGCAAAATTATACGATGCCATTGCAGCCTGGGCAGAAGATGATTTCCGTTCAGTGAATGGACAGATTGAATACTTATTGACTGAATGTGTAAGACAACGGAAAAAGAATGGAAAATATGTATCTGAGCATCTGGATGAACCTCCGGAGTTGGATATTGAGTAATTAGAATTGAGCATGAAAAATGACAGAAACCAGTCGGAAAAGTAAAATTTTCGACTGGTTTTTCTGTGTGAACCTTATCTTGACGAACTTCCTGAACAATCGTATACTTTCAATTAGGAAAGTTCTTATTTTACACGGATTGTAAGGAAGGCTTGTATAGTTTCGGAGAATAAAACAGCAGATAAGAACAAAAATCATAGTTCGGAGGTGAAACGAGTATGAAAACAGTGATTAAAAATGGAACTGTTGTGACATCAGGCGGCAGTTTTCCGGCGGATATTCTGATTGATGGAGAGAAGATCGTGTGTATCGGAACAATTAAGGAACAGGGCTTCTGTACACATGAAGAACTTCAGGTAATTGATGCGACCGGGAAATATGTATTCCCAGGAGCAGTTGATGTACATACCCATATGGATCTGGATGTTGGAATCTCTCGTGCGGTGGATGATTTCTATGATGGAACGGTGGCTGCTGTATGCGGTGGAACAACATCTATTGTGGATCATATGGCATTTGGACCGTCAGGAATTCCCCTTCATTATATGTTTCATGAGTACGAGAAATTGGCAGGTGGAAAAGCGGTTATTGATTATGGATTTCACGGAACGATGCAACATCTGGATGATGCAATTCTGGCTGAATTAAAAACGATGATGAAAGACGGGATTCCGAGTGTGAAATTATACATGACATATAATTACAAGATGAATGATGCGGAGATTTTACAGACGCTTCGGAAGATGAAAGAGATTCATGGGATTACTGCATTTCACTGTGAGAACCATGAGGTAACAGAATTTCTGAAAAGAGAGAACCGTGAGAAGGGAAATCTTTCTCCGATTTATCACGCAAAGAGCCGTCCAAATGCCGTGGAAGCAGAAGCGGTAGAGCGTGTATTGCGTCTGGCAAGAATGGCAGGAGATGCTCCTGTTTATATTGTACATCTTTCTTGTAAAGAAAGTCTGGAGGCTGTCCGCATAGCCAGAAATAACGGACAAAAAAATATTTTTGTGGAGACCTGCCCACAGTATCTGACATTGACAGAGGAACGATATCTGGATCAAGATGGTTTGAAGTACATTATGTCCCCGCCGCTTCGGACGCAGGCGGACTGTGATGCGCTCTGGGAGGGGCTCGCAGATGGAACCATTCAAGTTGTGGCGACAGATCACTGCCCATTTAATTATGGAAAAGAAAAACAAATGGGAAAGGATGATTTTACCTGCTGTCCAAATGGGGCTCCGGGAGTGGAAGAGCGATTTTCGATTCTGTTTTCTGAAGGTGTGAAAAAGGGGAGGATCACTTTGCAGCGTCTTGTGGAGGCAGCATGTACGAATCCTTGCAGAATCTATGGTCTGGCTCCGGAAAAAGGAGATATTTGTCCGGGAGCAGATGCAGATATGGTTATTTTAAATCCGAATGTATCGTATGTATTGACTCATGACAGAATGCATGGAGCTGTGGATTATACGATGTATGAAGGGAAAGAGATTCAAGGAGAGATTGAACTGGTTATGCAAAGAGGAAATATACTTGTGAAGGATCATACATTTGTGGGTGAAAAAGGTGCCGGAAGATTTATTCACAGAAAGCCGTATTTGGACGTGTAGATGGTTTTTAACCCAATGTTAAATCTAGGTAAAATCAGAGTTAAATCATTGGAAATCCTGTTTAAGTTTGTGTAAAGCTATGATAAAATGTGTCCCGCGGGTCGAGGATTCCTGCGGGATTTTTGTGATGATTTATCGTAAATTTATATGGCTAAATGGTCACGAATAAACAATAAAAGAAATAAAATAATTTCAAACAGGAGAGAAAAAAGAATATGGAGATAAGTGATATTTTATCATTGCTTGGAGGCTTGGCACTCTTTTTGTATGGCATGCAGATGATGAGTAGCGGTCTGGAGGCGGCAGCCGGAAACAAAATGAAACAGATTCTGGAAAAACTGACTTCAAATCGTCTTAAAGCGGTTATCGTAGGTGCGGCAATTACAGCAGTCATTCAGTCTTCTTCTGCAACGACTGTAATGGTGGTTGGATTTGTAAATTCTGGTCTGATGACATTGAATCAGGCGGTATGGATTATTATGGGGGCGAATGTCGGTACAACGATTACCGGTCAGTTGATAGCGCTGGATATGGGAGCAATTGCACCATTGATCGCATTTTTAGGTGTTGCCTGCATTCTGTTTATGAAGAGTGAGCAGGCACGTCATATTGCTGCAATTTTTGCAGGCCTTGGAGTGCTCTTTATTGGTATGGATATGATGAGTGCATCGATGGCTCCGCTGCGGGAATCGGAAATGTTCATGCGTTTTATGACAAACTTCTCCAATCCGCTGATCGGAATTCTGGTCGGAGCTGCTTTTACAGCGATTATACAATCTTCATCAGCATCTGTCGGTATTCTACAGGCACTTGCTGCAACAGGAATGATTCCACTTTCCAGTGCGGTGTATGTATTGTTTGGTCAGAATATCGGTACTTGTATTACTGCAGTACTGGCATCGATTGGAACTAAGACAAATGCAAAGAGAACAACGGTTATTCATTTGACTTTTAATATGATTGGAACGATTGTTTTTACGATTGTGTGTATGATTACGCCATTTGTAAGTTGGATGGAAACCTTGAATGCGGATCCGGTGGCGCAGATTGCCAATACGCATACGATATTTAATATTGTTACAACATTGTTTTTGCTTCCGTTTGGAAATATTCTAGCACAGTTTGCAATAAAGATCTTGCCGGATAATGATCAGGAAGAAGAGACTGTACAGAAGCTGATGTATATTCGCCCGTTTGAGAGCAACTATCCGGTAGGTCATACGGCAGTCGTACTATCTCAGATTGAACGTGAAGTTGGACGTATGTTAGAGAAAGTGAAAAAGAATGTGGCAGCGAGTTATGATGCGGTTTTGTCAGGAAATGGCGAGGTGTTAGAAAAGATTCAGACAAGAGAAGATTATATTGATTATCTGAATGGCGAGATTGCAAGATATATTGTGGGTTTGATGTCTGTAGAGATGTCAGAGAAGGACAGCAGAAGCATTAATGGGTATTATATGATGATCAGTAATATTGAGCGGATCGGTGATCATGCTATGAACATTGCAGAATATACAAAATTTATGAAGAAATGGAATGTTGTACTTTCAGATGGGGCGAAAGAAGAAATTGTAAAAATGAAAGAAATTTGTGCACAAACTTTGGAAGTATTGGAATTTTCAGATATTGCACAGTCTCGAGTGATTTTAACTAAGGTAGAAGAAGGTGAAAAAGAAATTGATCATATGCAGAAAAAGTATCTGAAACGTCAAATTAAACGTGTAAAGAAGGGAGAATGTAAGGCGGAGGCAGGAATTATGTTTTCAGAGCTGTTAACAGACTTCGAGCGGATCGGTGATTATGCGTTAAATGTGGCACAGTTGTACAATGAGATTGCATACAGGTAACACGCGGCGGGCTTGACTATAATTTATGAATGTTTGAAGAGGAGAGTGTCATTATGATTTTTCATACGATGGGAAATAAATCAAATCCGGCAATATTATTTTTTCATGCGATGGGTGTAACTGGTAGCAGCTATATTCCGGTAGCAGATTTCTTGAAAGAACAATATTATTGCATTATGCCTACTTCGACTGTATATTGCGCAGATCAAAAGTATCTTGGTAAGACTGACGAAATCCGGCAGATTGAAAACTTTCTTCGAGAACAGGGAATAAAAAATCTTGTTTTGATCGTTGCCTCCTCCATAGGAGCAGATCTTGCAATGGCTTTTTTGACACGATCGAAGATTACGGTGGGACATGTATTTTTCGATGGAGGACAGTTTGTTCAAATTGGCAAAATGACCCGTTGTATCATGACGCCATTTTTGTATTTGGCTATGAAAAGTCTGTACTGGTCAAAAGGAAAAACACTGAAGAAGATACTCTGGTGCGATGATGAAAAGATCAAGCCTTATTTCATTGAGGCAGGCAAAAATCTGACGTATAGAAATCTTCGCTGTCAGTTGGCAGATAGTCTGGAAAATAAGCCTTTTCCAATGCTGCCAGAAGAATTA
>JAHHTO010000062.1 GCA_020024595.1 Schaedlerella sp. | reverse complement strand
TCCCAGAACAACAATTTGTACTGCATCCTGGCAAAGTTCATCCATCATATAGTCGATTAGATCAAATCCCTTCTGATCTGTCAGCCGGGAAACCATTCCAATCATCATCACCTTGGAATCAACATTTAGTCCCAGTTCTTTCTGAAGTTCTGTCTTATTTACACCCTTATTCTTGCGGAAATTCTCCAACATAAAGTTCTTGTAAATCTTATTGTCCGTTGCCGGATTCCATTCATTATAATCCAACCCATTTACAATTCCCAGCAAATCATTGGATCGAGCATTCATCAGACCATCCAGTGCCTCCCCAAAGAACGGTGTCTTGATTTCCTGTGCATAAGTCTGACTAACTGTTGTCACCTTATCTGCATAAACAATACCACCCTTCAGCAGGTTTGCATCCTTATATGCTTCCATCTTATCCGGCACAAAATAATAATCCGGCAGTCCTGTAATCTCTCTTACCGCTTTCGTATCCCAAACTCCCTGAAACTTCAGGTTATGTATCGTCATCACAGTCTTGATCCCACGATAGTATTCCCCCATGTAACGGAAATTATCAAGATAGACCGGAATCAGTCCCGTCTGCCAGTCATGGCAATGAATGAGTTCCGGACGGAATCCAATCACAGGAAGAATGCTCAGAACAGCTTTTGAGAAAAAGGCAAATTTTTCAATATTCCATTTCGGATCTCCATCATAAGGGGCAAAACCATTAAAATAAAATTCATTATCAATAAAATAAAATGTAATTCCCTCATATTCACACTGCATGATTCCAACATAACGATCCTCGCCTGCCAGATTCATGTAAAAATGATCCACATATTCCATCATATCTTTCCATTTCTGGAACATACAGTTGTATTTTGGCAGAACAACGCGCACATCATATCTGCCCTTGTCAAAATATTTGGGAAGCGAACCTACTACATCAGCCAGGCCTCCGGTTTTGATAAAGGGCACACATTCTGAAGATGCAAATAAAATATTTTTCATAACGACTCCTCCACTCCCTTCATTCTCTTCAGCAATCTTTGTCTATTATTATATCCCATTTCAAACGTCTTGAAAAGAATTAATTATCTGCATTTGTACTCAAGTTGAATCGTATCTGCAATCAGTGCAATGAACTCGGAATTGGTTGGCTTGCCTTTTCCATTACTCACTGTATACCCAAATAATTCATCCAGCGTATCCAGTTTTCCCCTGCTCCACGCTACTTCAATAGCATGTCGGATGGCACGTTCTACTCTACTGGAAGTTGTCTGGTATTTTTTTGCAACAGTCGGATACAGCACCTTTGTGATTGCATTCAACACATCCATATCTTCCACCGCCATCATAATTGCATCTCTTAGATAATGATATCCTTTGATGTGTGCGGGAATTCCGATTTCATGCAGCATATTAGTAACTCGGTTTACCAGATCTTCTCTGCTTTGTGTACTTTCTTTTGTACCTTCCTTTGTATTTTCTATTCTTTTCTCCTGATTTTGGAACACTCTGCTTACAGTCTTTATCCTATTCAAAAGCACCTCATTATTGAATGGCTTCATGATGTAGTAATTTGCGCCTTTATTAAATGCATCTTCCGTAATTTTCTCCTGACCAACTGCAGTTACGACAATAAAATGTGGCTGTTTTCTTCCAGATGTGTCATGATTAACTTTCTCCATCACTGTCAATCCGTCCATTTTCGGCATGATCAAATCAAGAAGTACAACATCTGGCTCTTTATTCTTAATAATCTGACACATCTCCTCACCATTTTTTGCTTTTCCCACAACCTCTAAATCTTTGTCCATATTGATAACTTCTTCTAACATATTTAGAATTCTTTCGTTATCATCTGCAATAGCCACGTTCAAATGCTCCATAATCCCCTATTCCTCCTCAAAAATCGAATCCTGCCCCAGAAAAACTCCACGTGGAATATTATATCTGTATAATTATGCAAAAATCAAGAACATTCGAGCGCCCCAATTCGACATCCATTGTCGATTTTCGTTGCTTTTATTACTTTTTTGAAACCTTTCTATTCGACATGATTCTACCGTAGCTGCTCCAGCATTGTTTGTGCAAATATTCCGTAGCCACGAGATGGGTCATTGACAAATACGTGGGTCACAGCCCCCACCAGCTTGCCGTTCTGAATGATGGGGCTGCCGCTCATTCCCTGAATAATACCTCCCGTTTTATCCAACAGTTCCGGATCTGTGACCTGCAGAACGATGCCCTTATTGATTTCTTTTGAGTGATAATCTACATCGGTAATCTGAACGTCATATTCCTGTACTCTTCCATCCATGAAACAACGAATTACTGCGCTTCCCACTTCGATTTCTTCTTTGGAAGCGACTTCTATCGGAATCTGTTCTTTAAACAGTGCATCAATTTCTTCCACTGTTCCGTAAATTCCAGCCTCAGTATTCTTTGTAATGGTGCCCAACCGGTTATAGTCATTGTAGACAATCAAACCTTCCATGCTGCCCGGAACTCCATTTTCTCCCTTTAATACAGAACGGATACTGGTTTTATACAGTCTACCGTCCGCAATATCCATCAATATACTGGTATCTGAATCATGGATTCCATGCCCCAGAGCGCCGAACTCACTGTTTCCCGTAAGGAATGTAACCGTTCCGAGTCCCTGAACATTGTCTCGAATCCAGATTCCCAGTTTATATTCTTTCTGACCACACTCTACAGCCTCCAACTTTACATCTAAGATTTCTGTATCACGCCGCAGTTTCAAGATGACATCTTCTGTATCCAAATTTTCCAACGACTTCACCAACCCTTTTTTATTTTCCACAACTGTTTCATTAATCCCCACAATATAATCTCCTGCTTTAACCAGATTGTGTGCAGGTTCATATTCTCTTCCATCTACTCCTTTGATACTTTGTGTATCTAAAACAAGAACCCCATCAGTTTCCATATAAATCCCTACCGGCATACCTCCTACAAGCACTGTATTTTTATCGATTTCTTCTGTGCTGACTTCCTTGCGTGGAACATAATCTGCATAGGACCATCCCAGATAACCAGATACTGCTATTAAAACACAAAAAAATGTAAAAATAATCACGCCTTTTTTATTTTTATTCATTTGTCACACACCTTTCTTCTGTATCATCTTAAAAAGAAGCGGACATCTTAAGTGACTTATCACTTTCAGATGTCCGTTTTAGTATGTGACATTTCTTTATATTTCACACTGGTATTATATTGTACGCTTTGCCAAATCTTTCATTTCTCGTGCACTTTCAAGAATATTATCCGTAATTTTTGCTCCACCCAAAAGCCTCGCAATTTCCTGAACAGATTGTTCATCTTTCAACACTTCAATTTTTGTGTGTGTCGTATTCTGCTCTGCAGACTTTTCAATCAGATAGTGCGCATCTGCCATAGCTGCAATCTGTGCCAGATGAGTAATGCAAAGTACCTGTCTGGACTTCCCGATATAACGCATTTTTTCTGCAACTTTCCCGGCTGTAATTCCACTAATTCCGGTATCAATTTCATCAAAAATCAAAGTTGGAGTATCCTCTTTGTCTGCCAGCACACTCTTAATCACAAGCATAATCCTGGATAATTCCCCTCCGGAAGCCGCCGTCCCCATCGGACGAAGTGCTTCTCCCGGATTGGTAGACAAGTAAAATTCAGCCTCATCTATTCCACCCGCTGTAAATGTCTCCAGTTCAGAAAAACGCATCTCAAACTGTACATCAAGAAAATTCAATTCTACCAGACCGTTTCGGATTTCTTCGACAAATTGCACCGCTGCTTTCTGTCGTTCCTTGCTAAGTTTTGACGAAAATTTACAATACGTTTTTTTTGCTGTTTGCAACTCATCCTGCAATTCCATTATATATGTTTCATAGTCTTCTAGTACTTTTAGTCTCTGTTTCTTTTCCTCACAATATGCAAGAATTTCAGTAACAGAATTTCCATATTTTGACTTTAAATGATTCACTTCATTTAGCCGTGTCTCCGTCTCGTAAAAGTCTTCTTCAGAAAACTCAAACATTTTGGCGTAGTCAGAGAGTTCCCGGTTAAAATCATTTAAAAGACTATCAATTTCCACCAGCTGTTCATAAAGAGCCGCCCCCTGTTCATCACAATCTGCCACTTCCTGTAATGCGCGTATGGCACGACTTAGATAGTCACTGGCATTCCCCGAAGAATCCTCGCTGGTATATTGATATGCTTCCCCTATTTCTTCCGTGATCTTCTTTCCATCCGACATTCTTCGGTAAAGATATTCCAGTTCCTCATCATCTTCTTCAGACAGTTTTGCTTCCTCGATCTCTCGCACCTCAAATTCCGCTAAAGATAATTCTTTTTTCCGCTCCCTTTCATCCAATTGGGATTCTTCCAACTTCCGCTTGCAGGAATGATATTTCTGGTAAGCTTGTGCCGTCTTTTCCTTTAATGCTGTTACTGCTTCTCTTGCATACAAATCCAGAAATGCAAGATGATTTTTCTTATGAATCAACGTCTGATGCTCATGCTGACCATGGATATCGATCAACATACTTGCCACATCTTTCAAAGTTGCCATGCTGACTGTTTCTCCGTTGATCTTACTTGTACTTCTTCCTTCCATCAGTTTCCGGCTCAGAGTAATCCTTCCATCCTCCGGATAAATATCCAGTGCATCAAGTTGCTGCACTATTGTCTCATTTTCAACAGAAAACGTCAATTCCACAAGCCCGAACTTTGCACCGGTACGCAACAGATCTGCCGTATATCTCCCTCCCAGTGCCAGATTGACAGAGCCAAGAAGAATAGACTTTCCCGCTCCCGTTTCACCAGTCAGAATATTTAGTCCCCGTTGAAATTCCACTTCAATTTCATCAATCAGAGCCAGATTTTTTACATGAAGATTTTCTAACATAATCGCTTCCTATTTCCCTTTTGACACAATTTTACGAATCTTATCCATCACACTCTTTGTATCTTCTACAGTACGAACAGCACACATAATGGTATCATCCCCGGCAATGCATCCAACTACTTCCTGCCATTTCATGGCGTCCACAGCAACTGCAACTGCCATTGCCATCCCCGATACCGTCTTGATCACAAGAATATTCTGAGCCATATCCATAGAAATAAACCCGTCATTCAACACCCGGACGTACTTTTCGTTGAGCTCATCATCTTCTGGTTTCAGAACAACATATTTCTGTTTTCCGCCATTCACGGATATTTTTGTCAGTTTCAAATCACGGATATCTCGGGAAACCGTTGCCTGGGTCACCTTAAACCCGGCATTGTTCAGGCGTTCCGCCAGTTCTTCCTGAGTCTCAATATGATACTGACTGATCAATTCAATAATTTTTGCATGACGGCTGACTTTCATAAACTTAGTTTCCTTTCATCTTCTCCCTCATAGTTTTTATAAAGCTCTCTTTGCTCAATTTGATTAACCGTGTTGTCTCTTCAGCTTTCTTTATAATAACACGATCTCCGGTCTCAATTGCAACTGTGTCCGAACCATCAAATGTTACCAAAGCATGCTCTATCCGTCCATATCTGCCTTCACAGATTTCAATCTCTATCGTATCTTCTGCTGAAAGCACCACACTGCTTGTATTAAGTGCATGCGAACAGATTGGTGTAATGACAAACATACTGGCGGTAGGTTCTACCACCGGCCCACCTGCTGACAGATTATATCCTGTTGACCCTGTCGGCGTGGAAACAATAATCCCATCTGCCTGATATCCGCTTAGGAACATTCCATTTACGTAAACATTGAAATGTACAATACGTAAATTTCCCTCACGTGTAACAACAATATCATTCATTGCCACATTTTCTTCTGGTTTGCTTCCAGAAATACTCCCATGTATCATCATTCTCTTCTCAATTTCAGGAGTATTCTCGAACAAATAATTCAGTGCATCTTTATAATAGGGCAGTTCTACCTCTGCCAGATACCCCAGTGTTCCCATATTCACCCCAAGTAACGGAATATTATAGGTTTTCAGTTCTCTCGCAGCCCGAATTAATGTGCCATCCCCGCCAAGAACAACCGCGCAGTCCACTCCATCTGGAATTTTATCAGAAATAATATGACCTTCCTCGTCCTTCACACAGAGCAGGCATGTTTTTCCATGTTCCACAATATACGCCTTCATCTCCTGCGTAATATGGTAATCTGGATCTTTTAGATTATTCGTAATAATATAAAACCGTTCCATAATATATCCCCTTAATGTGCAAGTTCTTCAAAGGCATGATCCACAACAGATGTCAAATCTACCGCAATCTCCGGTATCTCTTCATCCACGTGTTTTTTCAGATGAATCAGATATTCAATATTCCCCTCCGGTCCTTTGATTGGAGAAAAGTCAATATTCAATACTTCAAATCCAATAGAATGCGCATATAACGCCACTTTTTGGATAACCTCTCTATGTGTACTACGTTCTCTTACTACCCCTTTTTTTCCGACCTTTTCCCTTCCGGCTTCAAACTGAGGTTTAATCAATGCCACGATTTCCCCATCTGAAGTCAGATAATTGCGAATTGGTTCCAAAACCTTTGTAAGAGATATAAAGGATACATCAATAGAAGAAAACGAAATAGGTTCACCAAGATCTTCCGGAGTCACATAACGGATATTTGTCTTTTCCATACATACAACACGCGCATCCTGTCTGAGTTTCCAGTCAAGTTGTCCTCTTCCCACATCAATTGCAAACACCTTCACCGCACCATTCTGTAACATACAGTCTGTAAATCCTCCTGTCGAAGATCCCACATCCGTACAGACCTTGCCTTCCACCGTTACATCAAAATTTGCCAACGCCTTTTCCAGTTTCAATCCCCCTCGACTGACATAAGGAAGCGTATGTCCTTTAATCTCAATCTGCACTTCCTCTGGGAATGTCGTCCCTGCTTTATCTTCTCTCTGTCCTTCTACAAATACATTCCCCGACATTATAATCGCTTTTGCCTTTTCTCTGGACTCTGCCAGGTTACGTTTTACAAGTAATACATCCAAACGTTCTTTCATGTCTTCTTAATCCTTTATCTTAATCATCGGTTTTTTGCCTAAAACCGTTCTCAATAATGTCTGCATATGTTCTGACAATTCTATCGGAAATCATCGATTTTTCCAGACCAATTTCCTGTCTAAGCACTTCCACATTTCCCTGCTCAACAAATTCATCTGGAACTCCGATACTACAAACACAGATCGGAAGGTTTTTCTCAGACACATACTCCAATACTTTTGAACCAAATCCTCCAGTCAGGACGTTTTCTTCTATCGTTACAACCAAACGATGTTCTTTGCTAAGTCTATCTAGCATTTCCGTATCCAGCGGTTTTACAAATCTTGCATTTACAAGTGTACAACTATATCCCATTTGCTTCAATTCAGTACGAACAGACTCTGCCAACGCTGCCATATGTCCGACAAAAATTACCGCAATATCTTCCTCTTCATATAACATCTCACTTTTTCCATACACGATCGGAGAACGAAACTGGCGAAGACCTTCATAAGCCTCACCACGAGGATACCGAAGTGCTATAGGTGCATCATAGTCCACGCAGAATCGAACCATGTCCGCCAATTCCCAACGATTCTTCGGAGACAATACCGTCAGATTTGGAATCATACCTAAGAATGATAAATCAAATACACCCTGATGGGTTTCCCCGTCATTTCCGACCAGCCCCGCACGGTCAACTGCAATCATGACCGGAAGATTCTGCATACAGACATCATGAATCGTCTGATCATATGCACGCTGTAAAAAGGAGGAATATAATGCAACCACCGGCTTCATACCACCCGCAGCCAACCCAGCAGCAAATGTCAGAGCATGTTCCTCCGCAATTCCTACATCAAAAAAGCGTTGCGGAAAATGCTTTGCAAAACGTCCAAGTCCGGTACCGTCTTCCATTGCCGCTGTAATTGCAACTACTTTATCATTAGATTTTCCAAGATCACAAAGGACCTTGGAAAATACATCTGTGTAGCTGTCCTTTCCGGATGTATTCTGAGGTTCTCCTGTCTCTACGGAAAACGGTCCTGTTCCATGGAATTTCGCTGGATTTTCTTCTGCAGGTGCATAACCTTTTCCTTTTTTTGTTAAAACATGAACCAGAACTGGACGGTTCAGTCGTTTGGCCTCTTTGAGAACTTTAACTAATTTCTTTAAATTGTGTCCATCTACCGGCCCCAGATAGGTAATTCCCATATCTTCAAAAAGCATTCCAGGAACAATCAGCTGCTTAATTCCACTTTTTGTCTTCCGAATCTGATAGACAATCTTCTCTCCCTGTACCGGAATCCGTTTCAACGTATCTTCCACACCTTTTTTTAATTCCGTATAAGCTTCCGCAGTTCTAAGTCCGTTCAGGTAACGTGACATACCTCCTACATTTTCAGAAATAGACATATTATTGTCATTGAGTACAATCACAAAATTTCCTTTCTGACGTGCGGCATTATTTAGCGCCTCATATGCCATACCTCCGGTCATAGATCCATCTCCAATAACAGACACTACACTATAATCCTCTTTTTGAATATCTCGCGCTGCAACTAAACCAAGCCCCGCAGATACAGAAGTTGAACTGTGTCCGGTATTAAAAGCATCACATGCGCTTTCTCCTCGCTTTGGAAATCCGCTCATACCTCCAAATTTGCGTAAATCATCAAATCCATCTCTTCGTCCGGTAAGCAGTTTGTGTGTATAAGACTGATGTCCCACGTCCCAGATCAGCTTATCTTTCGGCAGATCAAAAACAAGATGCAGTGCCATCGTCAGTTCCACAACGCCAAGATTAGAAGCCAGATGCCCCCCGGTCTTACTGATTTTTTCGATTAAAAAATCTCGAATTTCCTGCGCCAAAGGATTCAGTTCTTCTGGTGCCAGATTTTTAATGTCATTTTCTTTCTGAATCTTTTCTAAAATCATAAAGAATCCTCCTTTGCACTTCTATTTTTCTCGATGAATCAGAGAAAGCAGCAAAAACTCCAGAAACTCGTCTTTAGGACTCAATGTACGCAATTCTGCTACTGCTTCCTCTGAAAGTCTCTCCACCTCTTCTTTTGCCTTCTCCAATCCTGTTCTTGTCACATAGGTTGTCTTTTTGTTTTTCTCATCACTGTGAATCGGCTTTCCAAGCACATCTGCAGTACTTGTCACATCCAGAATATCGTCCTGTATCTGAAATGCCATACCTACCTTCCCTGCAATCCGTTCAACCGTCTCCACCTGTGACCACTCTGCGCCTGCAAGTACAGCGCCGATCATCATGGCACTTTCAATCAATGCTCCTGTTTTCAATGCATAAATAAATTGCAGTGTATCACCAGAAATCCTTTCCCCACAAGATTTCACATCCACAACCTGTCCACCTATCATGCCATAGATTCCTGCCTTCTTTGCCAGAATCTGCATTGCCTTCCCAATATATCTGACATCTGTCCCCTCTATATCAAAAGCGGATGTTGCTGTCTCAAAGGCATAATTAAGTAGGGCATCTCCCGCAAGAATTCCCATATCTTCCCCATACACAACATGTGTTGTTCTGCGTCCTCTGCGGTAATCGTCATTGTCCATTGCCGGAAGATCATCATGCACCAATGAATACGTATGAATCATTTCCAAAGCCGCCAAAAACGGTTTCACAACTTCTCCACTGCCACCGAACATTCGATATGTCTCCATCATCAACATCGGACGAAGTCGCTTCCCGCCCGCCATAAGACTGTATTCCATGGCTTCCATAATCAGTTTTTGTTTGCCGTCTTTTTCTGGGAGATATTCCCGCAGAACCTCTTCAATCCATTCTACTCGTTTCGTTTGTTCCTCTTTAAAATTCATCTATTTCTCCATTCTCATCCAATACCAGCACTTTTTTCTCTACCTTATCAATGGTATCGCTACATTTCTTCAACAAGGTCATTCCCTCATAATATAAATGAAATGACTCTTCAAGACTGATTTCTTCCCGTTCCATCCGATTTACAATATTTTCCAATGACTGGAACTGTTCCTCCAGTGTCGCATTCTTTTCCTCAGCCATGCCAATCCTCCTTTTTCACCTCTGAAACCTGTGCATGGATTGTACCGTCCGTCACCCGGATTGTAATTAAATCCTCTTTTCGTGTCTGCATTACCGAACGGATATTTTCTCCACTTCCATTTTCTACATAAGAATATCCTTGACTCAGCTTTTCAATTGGTGATAGTCCCCGCATCTTCTCGATATAAAGTTCCATTCTATGTCTGCTTTGATCCAAGTTCTGCTTCATCTTTGCTCGCAGGCGATTTTCCAAATCTATGGATAGCTGCCTCTTTTCATCCAGTTTCTGTCTTGGATGTGCATATTTCAGCCGCATTGTCACCTGCTCCAGATTTCTTCGCTCTGTCTGAATTCGCAGTTTCATCTGACGCCGGAGTCTTAATTCTAATTCTCTCAAAGTATTCTCAACTGCACCATACTCATAAACCGCCAGTTCCGCTGCCGCAGAAGGTGTAGGTGCCCGCAAATCTGCTACATAATCCGATATCAGGGTATCTGTTTCATGTCCAACTGCTGAGATGATCGGAACACTGCACTCAAAAATGGCTCTTGCAACAGCTTCTTCATTAAAGGCCCACAAGTCTTCTATAGAGCCACCGCCTCTTCCAACAATAATTACATCAACCTGCTCTTTTTCCAGCATCTGGATTCCCCTGATAATACTTGCAGCAGCGCCATCTCCTTGTACCAATGCAGGATATAGAATTAACTGCACATAGGGGTTCCGTCTTTTTGCGATATGGATAATATCCCTCACGGCTGCTCCGGTAGGAGCTGTCACAATTCCAACTCGCTTTGCAAACATTGGAATAGCCTGCTTATATTCCGGGGCAAACATCCCCATCTCTTCCAGTTCTCGTTTCAATGCTTCAAACCGCTCATACAAAAGTCCTGCACCATCTAGCATAATCTCTTTTGCATAAATTTGATATCTGCCATCTCTCTCATATACACTGACAGAACCTAAGACGATCACTGTCTGTCCTTCCTGCATACGAAAAGAAAGCCCGGCCCTTGCACTTGCAAACATAACGCAGGCAATTGTACCGGACTCGTCCTTCAATGAAAAATATATATGCCCGGAAGTATGATACTTACAATTCGATACTTCCCCCTTTACATAAATGCGGTTCAACATAAAATCTTGAGTGAACATATTTTTAATATAACTGTTCACCTGTTTTACTGTATAGACATTACGCATAAAATGCCTCCTGCCTGAAAATCCTCTTTTAATCTGCCAGACGTGCGAGCACTCCATTGACAAATGCAGGCCCACCTTCTCCACTGAACTTCTTAGCAAGTTCTACAGCCTCATTGATGGCAACCCCTGTAGGGACATCCTCGTCCCACTTCATCTCATATACGGCAAGTCTCAATATCGCAAGGTCGACCTTTCCCATACGTTTTGTCTTCCATGTCTCACTTTTTTCATCAATCATTGCATCAATTTCAGATATTTTTTCTGCAACTGCCTTGTACTTTTTTTCAATATACTCTTTATCCTGATTCGCGGCATTCTCTAAACTGTCAAAGTAGAGCTTTACATGCTCCGGCATATCCTCCGGTTTGTGAAACTCAAGTTGAAAGACCATTTTAAAGATATGTTCGCGAAGTTCTGTTCTTACCATAAGGGCTCCTTTCTAGCTATCCCTCCTCTGCCTGTTGTATTCTGACAGAGGACTGCCTCACCGTAGCAAAAATGAATTTGCCACCTTTTCTCTGAATATGATTAGTAAAGCAAAAAGGATGTCTTTACGACATCCTTTATTATACTACAGACAGTTGTATCTTGGCAAGAACTGTCTGTTCTGGATACAACTGTCTTGAAAAGACGGTTCAATCGTTCTAGGCCATCTCCACACCGGCAACACGGATATTGATATCAGCCACTTCCAGTCCAGTCATATTCTCTATTGCCAGTTTTACCTTTTCCTGCACCTTTCCGGTTACTTCCATAATACTGTAATTGTACTTTAGATTCAGTGCAAGAGATACCGTCACAACACCTTCTAGCACATCTACTTTTACACCTTTGGAAAGATTCTTCATTCCCAATCTGCTGACCAGCTCATTGGTTATATTTCCAGCCATAGAATCAACACCTTCTACTTCGGTTGCAGCAAGTGCTGCGATGATTGCAACTACTTCATCTGCAATCTGCACCTCACCACGACTGCTGTCATTTTGTATTGTATAATTCTTTCTTTCGTCCTTTGCCATATTCAAAAACCTCCTGTCTGGTTTGATCTCTTTTTGTATTATACCAAATATCCCGTCAATTGCAAACAAGATTTTTGATTATGACCGTCCAAACTCAGAAAGAATCAGTCCTTCATTACGTTCCTGCGTCATACGAATACTCCACTCATGTACGAACAAAAGCAGTGGCCTGTCTTTTAAATCTTTGATTTTCTTCATATCAGATGTTCCGGTAAGCCGATCCATATCTACCTCTTCATTTTCAATCCAGCGGATATGCTCATACGGCAAAGTCTCCAAACGAATTTCAACATTGTACTCATTTTCCAGGCGGTATTTCAGCACATCGAATTGAAGTACACCTACAACACCTACTATGATCTCTTCCATTCCGGTATTGTACTCCTGAAAAATCTGAATCGCACCTTCTTGTGCAATCTGATTGATTCCTTTGACAAACTGTTTTCTTTTCATCGTATCCACCTGACGCACTCGTGCAAAATGTTCCGGTGCGAAAGTCGGAATTCCTTCGTAAGCAAACTTCTCCTTGGAGGTTGTCAAGGTATCCCCGATAGAAAAAATACCCGGATCAAATACGCCGATGATATCTCCACCACAGGCCGTTTCAATCATTTTACGTTCACTTGCCATCATCTGCTGTGGCTGAGAAAGGCGTACATCCTTTCCACCTTGCACATGATACACATTCATTCCTGCTTCAAACTTACCAGAACAAATTCGCATAAATGCGATTCGGTCTCTGTGTGCCTTATTCATATTTGCCTGGATTTTAAATACAAACGCAGAGAAATCTTTCTCTGTCATCGGATCAATTTCACCATGGTCAGACATTCTCGGAAGCGGCACTGTTGTCATTTTAAGGAAATGTTTCAAGAATGTCTCTACTCCAAAGTTGGTCAACGCCGAACCAAAAAAGACCGGTGACAGTTCTCCTTTCGAGACCAACTCCTGATCAAACTCTGCTGCAGCACCATCCAAAAGTTCAATTTCTTCTTCTAACTTTTCCTTCGCATCCACTCCGATTACAGATTCCAGATCAGCATCATCTTCTGAAATCGTCTGAACCTCCCCCATCTTCGTTCCCTTCTGGGTATCAGAGAATAACTCTAC
>JAHHTO010000061.1 GCA_020024595.1 Schaedlerella sp. | reverse complement strand
GGTACAGCTTACTAACTTATACTGATTACTCATCTATTTCACCTCCTGCCAGACGAATGGATTCGCGTAATGCACGCTCTGCCAACACAACTGCAATATGCTGGCGGAAAGCTTTGGACGCTCTCCAGCTGTCACGTGGATTGATATCCTCTAACGCAGCTTGTGCAAATTCTTTGACAGTATCTTTACTTACCAACTTGCCTTTTATTTTCTCCTCTGCGGATGGCGCGCGCATCGGCACCGGTCCTGCAACACCATATGCAATCCGAACATCTTCGATGATCTTTTTATCCTCAGACAATTTCACATTCACAGAACACCCTGTTGTTGCAATATCCATTGCATTTCTCATGGCATATTTGATATAATGCCCGTGATAACCGTCATACGATTCTTTTGGAATAATAATTGCTGTCTGAAGTTCTCCCGGCTTCAAATCTACTGCTCCTGCTTTGATATAGAAATCATGAATCGGGATTCTGCGTACGCCCTCCGAACCGGTAATTTCTATAATTGCATCCCACGCATGCAAGGTAGATGCTGAATCCGCAGAAGTCACACCATTACATGTATTTCCACCAATGGTTCCGATATTACGGATCTGTGGTCCTCCCACCATATCAACTGCTTCCCCCAATACATTGATATTCTGCTGAATAATCGGATCTTTGGTAATATGGGAAAAACTGGTAAGCGACCCAATTCGGATTGCTCCATCTTCCTCATAACTGATCCCACGCATCTCATCAATCATATAGATGCTGACCAGTTCCTTTCCAGCGCACTTTCCTTCACGAATCTGTACCAATACATCACTTCCACCTGCAATAATCTGTGCTTCCGGATGTTCCTGAAGAAGCGAAACTGCATGCTGTACACTCTCTGCCTCATATAGTGCTTTTATATCATACATAATTTGAACCTCCTCTTTCTCTTAAAACATTCCTTCTTCTACAAATCTACGGAACAAATTATGCGGATTGATCGGCGCCTCATTGACTCCGACTCCTGTCGCCTGATATACCGCATTTCGTATTGCAGGCGCCACTGAACATGTCGGAGGCTCGCCCAATGCTTTTGTTCCATAGGCGCTAGTTGGCTCTGGATTTTCCACAAATACTGTTTTCAATCTCGGATGGTCCATAAATGTGGACAGCTTATAATCTAACAGGTTATTATTCAATGTCCGTCCTGTCTTCTCGTCAAACATCAGTTTTTCAGATAAACCAAATCCAATTCCCATACTCATTCCACCATGTACCTGCGCCTCAGCCAACGCTGGGTTAATTAATTTCCCTGCGTCATGTGCATTCACAATATCAAGTACTTTCACTTTACACATCGGGATATCAACCTCTACCTCAGCGATTGTACATCCAAAAGAATATGCATTCGATTTAATCTGTGCTGTACTTTCTGCTGTCAAATGCTGACTGTTCGTCAAACTGTACAGAGCTTCTGTTGCCAGTTCTCCTAACGTCATCATCATTCTACCATCTGTTACTCGGACAATCTCGCCATGAATAATATCTAGATTGTATGCTGGCATTCTAGTTATTTCATGTGCATAATTGAGAATCCGCTCTTTTAGAAGTTCTCCAGTTTGGCGAATAGAAAAACCTGCTGTATACGTCTGTCTGGATGCATAAGCTCCTGTACCAAATGGTGTTACATCTGTATCCTGACAAGACACGATATGTACATTTTCCATCGATACACCAAGAACATCTGCCGCCATCTGTGCATATGCTGTATCTGCGCCCTGTCCAATTTCCGTTTCTCCCAACTGGACTTGAAGAGAACCATCCTGATTTAGAACCATACGGCAGGAAGATGTTTCCAATGAAATTGGCCATACTGCTGTATTATACCAAAATACAGATACCCCGATTCCACGACGGATATCTCCGGTCTGGTTCTGGTACTCTTTGTATTTTCTATCATAATCAATTGCTTCCATTGCTTGATCCAGACACTGGTTAAATGTGTCGGCATACAATTCATTCTTAGAGAACGGATCCACATATCCAACCGGCATCAGATTTTTGCGTCGGAACTCAATCGGATCCATCCCCATTTGTGCAGCCACATCTTCTGTGTGAGACTCCACTGCCCACATTGCCTGCGGGATTCCATATCCTCTCATTGCACCAGCCACCGGCTTATTTGTAAAGACAGTGTATGCATCAACTTCTACATTGTCACACGGGTATAATTGTGGAAATGCTCCCGAACCCTTTGCCACAATACTGTGCCCATGAGATGCATAGGCTCCCTGGTCAGAAAATGCTTCCAGTTTTCTTGCCGCATAGGTTCCATCCGGACGCACCCACGAAATAATATGACTACGAATCGCATGACGTGTACGATTACAGACAAATGTTTCTTCTCGCGGAACATCCAGCTTTACAAGATGTCCTCCAACCTGTGTACAAAGCCATGCACACAATGGCTCATACAAAATATCCTGTTTATTTCCAAAACCACCTCCGATGTAAGGCTTGATGATACGCACTTTCCCCCAGTCAATTCCCAACGCCTGACCTACGACACGGCGTACAATATGTGGAATCTGTGTGGATGCGACTACCGTGATTCTGTCTCCTTCCATCTCTGCAGTACAGATGAAATTCTCAATATGACAATGCTGAACAACTGGCGTCTCATACCATCCTTCTACCTTTGTCAGTCCCGGTTCTTTAATTGCTTCCGCATAATTTCCTTTATGAATCGTAGTATGTTTCAATATATTATTCGGAAATTCTTTATGTAACTGTGGCGCACCGTCTTTCATCGCTTCCTGCACATCCATAACAAATGGATATTCTTCATATTCTACTTTAATAGCACGCAGTGCCTGTACCGCAGCCACTTCATTTTCCGCTATGACAGCAGCAATATCATCACCATAAAATCTAACCTCATCTGTCAGCAGCAGCCGATCCGCAATATCCTGATGATTCGGGTCCGTAGACCACGGATGTCCCGCAGTAGGAAAATAATGCTTCTCCCTTAAATCAAAGCAGGTAAGTATTTTAACTACCCCTTGAATGTTCTCTGCTTCTGTTGTATCAATCGATACCACTTTTCCATGTGCGATCGTGGAATGTAGAACCCGTGCAATATATGCACTCTTATCACACAAATCATCTGTGTATTTTGTGCGCCCGATAACCTTATCATGCGCATCAACACGAGTTACTTTCTTTCCTACATACATACGTGCTCCCTCCCTAACTTGAATCTTAATTTTATATGTAACCTTGTATTGTTTATAAAATTAAATTTTATATTTCACCTCTTTTTCTTATTATATAAATGAAAAAGCTCTCTTTGAAAGGACAAATGTCCCCCTTTTTTTAATTATAACAAATTATGGCACTGTTCACAATTTTTTACAATCTTTTATAGTGTAAAAGCGAAAATTTTATTTATATTTACCAATATTTTTACGTGCAATATCATTCCATTTTCTTCTTTCCATATCTATGTCCTGTCTCGACCAATAATGGTACTCAAATGCAGCCATCGCTCGATCGTTAGAAGTATTATGTTATAATATAAATATCTTTAAAAGGTTTTTCATAAATAATGAATACAGGACTATAGATCTAAATAGTTTGACTCTGAACAAAAAATATTCAAAATATTGATAAACAAAAATGATGATCGGAATAATAGAATTGAATTGTATGTATGATATATTAATTTTTGAGAATAAATACTATATGAATTTTTATATGTATACTAAAGATGATAAAATCTCCTCTAATAATAGCAGGGCTGTCGGTTCAGCTCTATGATATGCTCCTTTTATACGACAGCCCCATTTGTCTGGATTACCCTAGATTTCCATCTAGTAATCACTAAACAATTTCTTAACTTCCCATTTCTTCTCTAACTTCCTTGAAACACTTTACAATGTAGTCAATATCCTCCTTTGTATGCGCTGCACTGACTTGTGTTCTAATCCTTGCTTTCCCCTTCGGAACGACAGGATAAGAGAATGCTACAACATATACTCCTTTTTCCATCATTTTGGCAGCCATTTTCCCCGCCAGCTTCTCTTCATACAGCATAACCGGTACAATGGGATGCACTCCTTCTATAATGTCAAATCCCGCCTCTGTCAATTGCTGCCTATAATAAGTAGTTATCTCTTCCAGATAATCTCGAAGTGACGTATCCTCTTCGAGTATCTTAAACACTTCAATACTTGCCTTTGCAATGGCAGGAGCCAAAGTATTAGAAAAAAGATAAGGCCTACTCCTCTGACGGAGAAGATTGATAATTTCTTTTCTTCCGCTTGTAAACCCACCTGATGCTCCCCCTAGCGCTTTACCAAGTGTTCCGGTAATAATATCTACTCTTCCTGTTACACCGCAGTATTCAGCCGTACCACGTCCAGTCTTTCCCACAACTCCTGTTGAATGGCTGTCATCCACCATTACAAGTGCCTGAAATTCATCTGCCAGATCACAGATACTCTCTAAATCAGCAATAATACCATCCATAGAAAATACACCGTCTGTTGCAATCAGCTTAATTCTCGCTCCTGCTGCATCTGCTGCCTCTAATTGTGCACGCAGATCTGTCATATCATTGTTTTTATAGCGATATCTCTTCGCCTTACACAGTCGAACTCCATCAATAATGCTGGCATGGTTCAACTCGTCACTGATTACAGCATCCTCTGGTGAAAGAATAGTCTCAAAAAGTCCCCCATTGGCATCAAAGCAAGAAGAATACAAAATTGTATCTTCTGTACTTAAAAATCTGCTGATAGCACTTTCTAATTCCTTATGTACATCTAATGTACCACAGATAAATCTTACAGATGAAAGTCCATACCCTCTTTCTCCATAAGATTTTATTGCGGCATCAATCACTCTGGAATTATTAGCAAGACCAAGGTAATTATTTGCACACATATCGATAACTTTTTGCCCACTCTGAAGTGTTACCTTTGCTCTTTGAGGTGATATAATCGGGCTTTCTGCTTTAAAAAGTCCGGCATTTTTAATTTCTTCCACTTCATTTGCATAGAATTTCAAAACATCTTCTCTCTTCATAAACAATCTCCTGTCCTTTCTATAATTTTTTATTCCTCATGAAGTGATGTCCAGTCTAATACAACCTTACCAGAATTCCCACTGTTCATTACTAAAAATCCTTCTTCATAGTCCTTGATATCAAAGCGGTGTGTAATGATATCGGCTATATTCAGACCACTTTGTAACATGGTATCCATTTTATACCATGTCTCCCACATCTCTCTTCCATAAACTCCCTTAATAGTCAAACCATTAAAAATCACCTTGCTCCAGTCAATCTGCGCATCGGATTTCTGCAATCCAAGAAGTGCGATTTTTCCTCCATTTTTCATATGATTGACCATATCATTAAAGCCAGTCTCGCTTCCAGACATTTCAAGCCCTACATCAAATCCCTCTTTCATGTCTAGCTCATCCATTACATCCCTTAACTTTTCATTTCCGATGTTAACAGCACGTGTCACTCCCATCTTTCTGGCAAGTTCTAGCCGATATTCGTTCATATCTGTTATAACAACATATCTCGCTCCAACATGCTTGCTGATAGCGGCTGCCATAATCCCGATAGGCCCCGCACCTGTAATCAGTACATCCTCACCCACCTCATTAAAAGACAGCGCCGTATGTACCGCATTTCCAAGAGGATCGAAGCAGGAATACAATTCCTCAGGAATGGACGGAGAGCATTTCCATACATTAGATGCTGGTATCACAAGATATTCTGCAAAAGCTCCATTTCTGTTTACTCCCACGCCCTGTGTATTTCGGCACAAATGCGGTTGTCCCGCCAGACAGTTTCTGCATTTTCCACATACGATATGTCCTTCCCCAGATACTTTTTCTCCTATATAGAAACCTTCTACATTCTCCCCAATCTCCACAATTTCGCCTACATACTCGTGTCCTGCTGTTAGACCGATAGGAATCGTCTTCTGTGCCCATTGATTCCAGTTATAAATATGTACATCCGTCCCACATATAGACGTCTTTAATATCTTTATTTTAACTTCATTTTTACCAACCTTAGGAATCTCCACTCTTTTAAGCCAAAGCCCTGGCTCTGCTCTTTCTTTCACCAGTGCCCACATTGTATTTTCATTGCTCATAATCTTCTCTCCTTTCCATCCACTGTCCGCCAAAGAGCAGAATCAGCTTGATCAGTCTTACTATCTCTAGTAAATAATCTTAATTGGTTCCCACAGATTACCGTTATTTCATAATATTTCCATCTATTGAGATGCAGCTGAAAGTGTTTTTATTGCTAACACTTTTTCAATGCCTGTTCCAAATCCTCAATTAAAACATCTGCCCCTTCCAAACCGCAGTGAATGCGTATAAGACCTTTATCTCGAGCTCTTAGATTTAAAAACTCCATATCTGCTTCTGAATAAGAAAGCAATGGGCATAATGCCAGACTCTCAAAGCCACCCCATGAACAACCAATTTCAAATATTTTTAACAGATTTACAAGTTTTGCTGCTCTCTCTGGATCATCTTTGAGCACAAAACTCATAAGTCCTGTATGTCCAACCTGCTGCCTTTTGATCAGTTGTGCCTGTGGATGAGAGTCAAGACCTGTGTAATACACTCTCTCGACCTTTGGGTGATTCTCTAAATACCGGGCAACTTCTATCGCTGTTTTCTGATGCTGTTCCAGTCTTACCTCAAGCGTACGTAATCCTCTGATCGCCAGCCATGCCTCCATAGGTCCCAGTATCCCTCCGAAAAGTTCTCTTATCGTATTTTGAAGCATTTTTCCCAGTTCTTCATCTTTTACCACCAGAATACCACCGATGATATCACTGTGACCGCCAATATACTTTGACATTGTATGCATTACAATATCAATTCCCATAGCAAGAGGCTTTTGATACAAAGGGGTGCAATATGTATTGTCAATATATGTCTTTATCCCATGTGCCTTTGCAATACGGGCAGTTCCCGCAATATCTGTCACAGTAAATACAAATGTAGCCGGGCTCTCCAACAAAATCATATCTGTGTTATCCTGAATCAGTGCCTCTAACTCATTCAAATCCAATCCGTCCCAGTAGGATACTGTAATTTCCATTTTAGGGATAAAATACTGATTTAATATATTTTTCACCGGCTGATATACATCTCTCATGCAGATAATATGACTTTTGACTTTACAAACCGCCAATATTGCGGCTGCGGCAGCAGCCATCCCGCTAGCAAATGCAACAGCACGACAACCACCTTCCAGAGATGCTACTTTTTCCTCCAGTATATGTACTGTGGGATTGGCCGCTCTCCCGTAAACATAACTCTGATTTTCCTCATGTTGCGCATAAGACTCTATGCTATCAAACACATGCAGAGAATTCATAAAAACCGGAGGAACCACAGCATTCATATATTTTGTCTGATCCTCTCCGAAATGTGTAATTGCTAATCGTTCCTCTCTCATTTATTTCACCTATTCCTTGACAGCACCGGCTGTCATACCTTCTACAATAAATTTCTGCATCGCTGCAAACATAATGGCAGTAGGAAGCAATGCCATCACACCGCCAGCCATCAAAAGTCCCCATTCTACATTGTACTTACCAATCAATGTTTTTAAACCTACCGGAATCGTCCACATTTCAGGTGTGCTTATGAAAATAGATCCGGCAATCAATTCATTCCATGCTCCAATAAATCCAAATACAAATACAGACACGATTCCCGGAAACATAATGGGGAATACAATTTTAAAGAGTGACTGCATTTTTGAACATCCATCTACTCTCGCTGCTTCTTCCAGCGTAACCGGAATTCTTTCAAAAAAGCTTCTCATTGTAATAACACAAAATGGAAGATTAACTGTCACATAATAGATAAACAATCCTACATGCGTATTAATCAACCCGATCTTAGAAAAAATGATATATAACGGAATAATAACCAGAATTCCAGGAATCATCTGTGTTACTAGGAAAAAAAGAACAATTGACTGTTTGCCTCTAAACTTATAGCGTGCCAATGAATAACCACCCAGCATAGAAAATACTGTAACAATCAGCGCTGATGTTACGGATACAAGCATGCTATTCTTTAATAAGACTCCATAATGAAATTGTTCAAACAAACCTGTATAGTTCTCCCATGTAAATTCTCTCGGAAAAAAGGTAATATTATTTAAATCCAGAATTTCTCTGCTAGTTTTAAATGAAGTAACTACGATCCAGTAAATAGGAAGCACAACCAGCAGGAAGAAGAAAAGTAAAATCAAAACACGTACGGTAGTTCCAAGTACATTTTTCGTTTTTCTGCTCATTTAAAAATCACCTGCCTTATCATATTTCGTAACTTTCAGGAATATCAAAGCATAAAGTCCAAGTATTACCATCAGAATTACACCCAAAGCTGCCGCAAATCCAAAATCATAAGAACCAAACGCTTTAGAATACATATATGCCGGAAGTGTCTGTGAAGAGTTGGCAGGTCCTCCATCTGTAATAATAACCACAAGATCGAGAGAGTTGAAAATCCAGATAGTTCTCAGCAATACTGTCGTAATCAATGTTGGTTTGATATAAGGAAGAGTAATTTGAAAAAACTGACGTACTGTTCCGCATCCATCTACATCAGCAGCTTCATATACATCCGCCGGGATTGACTGAAGCGCCGCCAGAATCATAATCGCAAAAAATGGAATTCCCATCCATATCATGGCAATAATAACAACTGCCAAGGAATATCCTGGGGTTCCAAGCCATGCAATATTATTGTCTATCATTCCCATCTTCATTAAAACGTTATTGACTACACCATATTCTCCATTAAATGACCAGCGGAATATAAGACCAACAACAAATCCAGAAAATGCCCATGGAAGAAATACAATTGACTGATAAAGTCCTCTTCCTCTAAAGTGCTTTTTCAATGCAAGCGCAAGAATCAGCCCTAACAAGAATTGCCCGACAACGGAAATTACTACATAAATAATAGAGTTTTTCAAAATCATCATGCTATCGGGGTCTCCAAACAGCTTCTTAAAGTTTTCTAATCCGTTAAAATAGATATCATTTGGAGCCGTCAGCTTATAGTTCTGAAATGCCATAATAAAACTATTAATAAGCGGATAGCCAAATAGCAGAAGTAAAATCACTAGAACAGGCAATAAAAACAACCAAGGCTCCATTTTTCTTTTCATTTTCATTCAAGTATCACTCTCCTTCATCTTTCACCCATCCGGGCATGCATCAACCTCTATGTTGTAGAAAGGGGAATTAATGCTCTTCTGTGGCTACATTAAATTCCCCTTTAAATCTTCCTAATAATACGGTTGTTTTTTCTTATTGCTGAATAGTTTTTGGAGTCTCAACTGATGCATCTTCATTATCCTTCAGATACTGTTTCATTCTGGTTGTCAATTCATCCCCGACATGGTTCAATACATCTTCTGCCGACTGCTTTCCAAGCAGATACTTCTGAAGTTCTGTATGGAACATGTCTTGGTGCAAATCTGTATAATTAAAAGCTCCATATGTAGGAGGTACTGTAAAGTTCGGATCATTAAGCTGTGCCAAGAACGGAGCATAAGGTCCATCTTCTCCATAAGTTTCATCATCGCCTACATCATTTTTAATAGGGATCAGTCCTCCTATTTTACAGTACTCTATGTTATTTTCAGGCTGAACGAGGAAGTCGATCAGTTCAAGTGCTTCTTCAGGGTACTTTGAATTCTTGGAAATTGTATAGGAATATGGACTGCCTGCCGTATTGAGCAACTTACCATCTACCGTAGATACCGGCATCGGAAGTACCCCCCACTCTGATGAATCCATTTTCTCCTCACATGCCTTTGCAACTTCAGAATCGTTAGAGACTGTACCTGTCAAACCACCGGTAAAGTTATCAACCATCTCTACAAATCCCCAGTTAACAGAATCTTCCGGAACATAGCCTCCCTTATAAATCTCTCCCCATTTTTCCAGAGCTTCCACACATTCCGGTGTATTCAATACAAAATTTCCTTTCTCATCATAAGTATAACCACCTGAGAATGTCTGCAGGTACGTAAGCAGTGGATCAAAGGCTCCTCTGGCACCACGGAAGGAATTTCCATAACGCTTCTGCTCTTTATCTGTCAAAGCCTTAATCAAATCAAAATACGCATCATATGTCCAATCCTCACCTGTTGGAATCTTATAGCCAATTTCCTCTACCCAGTCTTTTCTGTAAAAGATACCTTTTACCATAAATCCATCCGGAATGGAGTATACATGACCGTATTTTTCTTTCTCCTGAGCCCAGTTAATGCTTTTTACTGCTTCTACAAATTCATCGCTGTGCTCTTCTACATAATCATCTACCGGCAGAATCCATTCAGCTTCAGTAAACTGACCAAGCCAACTTGGATGAGTCGTGATTATATCTGGAAGCTGTCCTGATGTACCCAAAACTGTAAGTTTATCTGCAGCATCATCCCATGGAACGCTCTCATAAGCTACAGATACCCCCGTCTCTTCCTCGTATTTCTCAAATACACCTTCATAATACTTTTGTCTCTCAGGGCTTGGGCTGACATCAATAAAACGCAGTGATGCCTCTCCACTACCTTTTGATGAAGCACCGGAATCTTTTTTTGATGCTCCACATCCAGCTAACAGACCGACTACCATAGTGGCTGCCAACAAAGCGACTACAACTCTCTTTTTCATTGATTCCTCTCCTTTACCTTTTCTTTTAGATTATAATACCTGATAATCTAATCAAATTACACTTTTCCTTTAACTGATTTTCTACCGGTCACTAAGTGAGGTATTTCCGGTCAGACCACTTATTGTTATAACACTAGCATTTTGTACATTATTTGTCAAACATTTTGTCATATTTACTGATATTTTTGTACTTTTTCATAATTTATCCAATATTTTTTTGTTACTTATTGACATTTATATTTTCATTTTATATTCTTAGGATACTATACTTTTTCTTTATCTGATTTCAATTCTACACTATACCTAATGAACACTTCTAAATATTTGTGTTCTGTATAACAGGTAGATCCGCAAACATATTGCGGAATATTGTATATTTCACTTATACCCAGTTTATATACTTTTACTTCTAAGAAAGGAGCCAGGAAAATACTTTACGTTTTTCCTAATAAAAGATGAGTAAAAAATACACTTCTACTAAACGCTGCTATCTGATCGATCATCATTCACCGCAGCCACCTGATATTTTGCTTGACCATCTAGATATTAACGAATATGAATCATTTTTTGATACTGCCAACATTGATTCTCTGATGGTTTATTGCAAAGATCACTGGGGTGTTAGTTATTATCCAAGCAGTGTTTCAGGTACACAACAACATAAAGGAATAAAAAAAGACTGGATTGAAGAAATCAGCAATCTTTTAAAGAAAAAGAATATTGAATTTGTAGCATATTATTGTATTGAATATGATGAAGGAGCTGCAAGACGGTTCCCTCAGTGGCGTGTAAAACGACCTGACGGTTCAGGACTTATCCGAGACGATGAATTTGCAAAATGGAGTCTTTGTTGTTATCAGACAGGATACCGCGAGTACTGTCTCCAGCAGTTAGAGGAAATTGTTTCCAGATATGCACCCGATTCTTTGTTCTTGGATATTTTCGGTGCATCTCTGTGCTATTGTGACAACTGTCGCAATAAATTTGAAGCTCAGTATCATTATCATCTTCCTGATACCGATACGGAAATACTAGAACATAAAACCGATATTGTTCAATTTTTAAATAATAATGCAAAAGAGTTTCTGGCCGAATTAAAGAAACGTGTTAAAGCAATTGATCCAACTTTGGCAATTACCATCAATTTTTCCTGCCATTATCCGCAGGATATCCGTGATATGCTGGACTATCAGTTCTCTGAACCGTTGCTAAAAGATAACTGGTTTTCTTCCGCTTATGCACGAGACACAGCCATTGGACATTATCCGATTCTGGTGCCAGGTGAAGCTTCTCAGGTTTATAACTATAGTTCTGTCAATGAATATGTTTGTGATTTATCATCTATAGCGGCACAAGGTTGTCGTGTAGGAATGTATAGTGGTTCCCAACATATTGACGGAACTTTGGATTTCCAGGAAGCTCGTCTTTTAGGCTCTGCTTTTACAGAAATTGAAAAAATGGAACCTTACTTGACAAACCGTACCCCCGTTAAATGTGTAGGGATCATACAAAGTGATTTATCTATGTCCATAAATATCCCTTCTCTTCACCCGGATGCTATCTTGAGGATGAAACGACATAACCCCCATCAGAATGCTGTTCTGGGAGCTATGCAGCTGTGCGAGCGAGCAAAACTCCCATTTATGATTTTGCCAGAGCGTACGATTACTGAAGAGTTGCTGAAGCAATTCAACGTACTACTTCTTCCGGAAGTATTTGTAATTGAAGAAGATTTAGCAGAGCTACTCAGAAATTATGTAAATAATGGCGGATTGCTCATCAGTTCTGGACAAAGTGGATTATGGAATGCTGACTCTATAAAGCTACCCGCTTCCTCTATCGCAGATCTACTTGGTACAGGTAACGCTAAAATTCATACTGAGTATAAGGCAAATCGATGGTCAGGATACTTAAAAAATGTAAGCAATAGAAATTTCTCAGGGCTACTGTCCTGTACAACACCTCCGATTAGCGAACATTTTATCGAAACTACGTGTGCAGAATCTGCAGAAACTCTTCTCACGCTTATACTGCCATGTGTTGCCTGTGATGCTGAACATTGGGTGAACTGGTGGAGTCCTCCTCCGGGAAAAGAATTAGGATATCCCGCACTGCTTCACAATACTGTTGGGAGAGGAAGTTGTTATTATATGGCTTTTGACTTCTTCACCATGGCCTCTCTTGAAAGTTTTCAGCATCCACACAGTCTATTCAGCGACTTGATTGCAATGGAGCATGTAGTGCCTGTGCTACGTAATCACACGGATACACCTGATATTATCAGAACCGCTTATTTTGAAACTGAGGATTCTTATATTATCCATCAAATATCTATGATTCCAAAATCCTTCCACGGAGATGCATTTCCTATCAGTGGTGGTACATTGGAACTTAATAAGAGGATTTCTGAAGCTAAACTTGTCTATCCTGAAAGCATATCTCTGAAAGTAAATGAAGAAAGCGACAAAGCATTTATCAAACTGCCACAATTTACGATTCAGCAAATAATTGTATGTAAAAAAGGAACATCTTCTTAATATTGAGGAACGAAAAGAAAAGAACACCGGTCTGGATATTTCCAAGCCCGGTGTTCTTTATATACTTTCTAACTCAATCTTTCCATACATTTCTAAATCTAATTTTATTATATTGTCATACTTTTCTAATGCTCCCTGAACATTTTTTTCTTTCATCATCTGAACCATTTCCAAATGATACGGAAATGTTCTCAATAATATGGATTGGTAATCAAACTTCTTATCATTAAAATAACCATAAATCTCATCATCAAAGGATTCATACATCTCTGTCATATTACGAACTAGATTCGTCATTTCATAGTTACCATAGCATTCCAGGATAAATCTGTGAAAATTATGATCCAACTCCTTTGGAATAATTCCTCTTGCCGCAATATCATTCATCTGAATAGCCATTTCTTCTAGCAGATTCAGTTTCTCTTCTGACATATTGGGTATTGCCTTTTCCAGTCCGTATC
>JAHHTO010000060.1 GCA_020024595.1 Schaedlerella sp. | reverse complement strand
GAATGGGCAGAAACAAAGATTTGTTATTTCTATTTTGAAGATTATTGCATATATTCATGAGCAGTATCCCGGATTGGAAATCCAGAATCTGGGAGAGACGGACATTATCATTACTTATGAAAAACAGAAAACAATGGGAAAAACAATGTATATTTTAAAAGTGATATTTGTTGTGATTCTGACATTTTGCGGGGCGGCATTTTCCATTATGGCGTTTAATAATGATATTTCTGTAACAAAACTATTTTCACAGATTTATGAAGCGTTGACAGGAGTGGAGAGTGATGGGTTTACAATTCTGGAAGTCAGTTATTCACTTGGAATTATCATAGGAATTTTGATCTTTTTTAATCATTTTGGAAAGAAGCGGTTTACAGTAGACCCAACTCCGCTGGAAGTACAGATGCGGCTGTACGAAAATGATATACAGACCACTCTGGTAGAAAATGCCTCCAGAAGAAAGGAGGAATTGGATGTGGGGAAATCAAATTCTATTGGCAATAATCGGTCTTAGTGCCGGAACAGTAGTTGCGGGTGGCCTGTTCGCTCTCATTGTGGAATTGGGGGTAATCGCTGATTTTGCAGATCGTACGCATACAGCAGCTTGTATTTTGCTTTATGAGGACAGTACCGCACTGGGAGGAATCGCAGGAACTATATTTCTGCTGTTTCACATTCAAATTCCAGGTGGGGAATGGATTGTACCGATATTTGGGCTGATGGCAGGAATTTTTGTGGGCTGTTGGTCAATGGCGCTGGCAGAAATTATAAATGTGTTTCCAATCTTTATCAGGCGAATAAAAATAATTCGTTATATTGCAGTTTTTGTGATCAGCATGGCGATTGGACGTGGTGTTGGTGCACTGATATACTTTTTTCTGAGATGGTAGATCGGGATGCGAAAAGGAAATCGAAAGAATAAGAGAGCAAGTATGTAGAGTTGATGCATACTTGCTCTCTTCCTAATTGTTTTGACTTTATGGTCTGTTTTTATCAGAAAAAGGTGCAGACCCAATAGAGAAGTCCGAGTCCCCAGCTTGTGAAGACTCCGTATAGAATTACGGGGCCTGCAATGGTGAAAATCTTGCAGCCAATCCCAAATACTTGTCCTTCCTTTTTGTATTCAATGGCTGGTGATGCCACAGAATTGGCAAACCCGGTAATGGGAACAAGTGCTCCGGCACCTCCCCATTTTGCTATTCTTGAATAAAAGTTGATTCCAGTTAGAATGACGCTTAAAAGAATTAGAATGAGAGAAGTCCAGCTGCCACAGTCCTCTTTTGGTAGATCAAGCATGCGACAGTAATTATAGATGAATTGTCCTAGAGTACATATCATTCCTCCGGTAAAAAAGGCTTTCAGCATATTGATCCAGACGTTATGTCTGGGGGTTTTTTGTTTGACATAGTCCTCGTATTGCTTTTCTTGTTTCATTTTTTTTGTTTTGTCCATAAAATCTCACCTCAAAAACATGATTATGTGTTGTTGCATTATTATTCTAGTATCCGAAAAAGAAAGAAAAATATACAGGTTATTTTCCTATCTGGCTGTTTTTGGAAAAAGCCGGTATAGAAACACTGGATTCTGAGATACTAGATGTTAAATATGAAATTAGTAACTATATGAAGTGAGGGAATATTGTTGGAAGAAAAAATGAGTATGGAAAAGAAAATTGGTGAGGCAGGGATGGTTCTTGGCAGTCAAAGTATTGCATTTGCAAAGTCTCCGTATATTCTCAATGCTGGTTCAGTGGTGGGAAATAAAGAAGCGGAAGGACCTCTTGGGAAATTATTTGATATGACGAATGAGGATGATTTGTTTGGTGCAGATACGTGGGAAGAGGCAGAAAGTACGATGCAGAAGGAGGCCTGCGTATTGGCGCTTGGAAAGGCGCATAAGGAAGCAGCAGAAATACGCTTTGTTTTCGGCGGAGATTTACTCCGCCAAGGAATTGCTACCTCTATGGGAATGGAGGCACTACAGATTCCGATGTTTGGTTTGTATGGTGCATGTTCTACTTCGGGAGAAGCACTTGCACTTGCATCAATGAGTGTGGCAGCCGGATACGGAGACTTTATGCTGGTGGTGACTTCCAGCCATTTCGGAAGTGCAGAAAAGGAATTCCGCTTTCCGCTCGGATATGCCAATCAGCGCCCATTGTCTGCACATTGGACAGTAACCGGAAGTGGTGCATTTCTTGTGGGTACAGAAAAAAGCCATATCCGCATCAGTGGAGTGACTGTAGGGAAAATTGTAGATTATGGACTTAAGGATTCACAGAATATGGGGGCATGTATGGCACCGGCTGCTTGCGATACGATTGTACAAAATCTGCGAGATTTTAACCGAAAAGTAGAAGATTATGACCGAATTATTACGGGAGATCTGGGATATGTGGGGCAGGACATTTTGTTTGACTTAGTAAAGCAGAAAGGATATGACATTCGCGAGAAACATATGGACTGTGGAATGATAATTTTTGATCAAAAGACACAAGATACGCATGCAGGTGGAAGCGGATGTGGATGTGCAGCAGTGACACTGGCGGCATATATTCTGCCCAAAATCAAAAAGGGAGAGTGGAAGCGAATTCTGTTTGTGCCTACCGGAGCGCTGATGTCTACCGTCAGTTTTAATGAGGGGGCAAGCGTTCCGGGGATTGCGCACGGAATTGTAATCGAACATTGTTAAAAGGTGATAATGAAAGGGGAAAGATAAGATGGATTACGTAAATGCTTTCTGGGTTGGAGGTCTGATTTGTGCACTTGCGCAGATTGTTTTGGATCGAACAAAATTGATGCCGGGAAGGGTGATGGTCTTGTTGGTCTGTATGGGAGCACTACTTGGTTTTTGTAATATTTATCAACCATTTCAGGAATTTGCCGGTGCAGGAGCAAGCGTACCGCTGCTTGGATTTGGAAATGTGCTCTGGCAGGGGGTAAAAGAAGCGGTTGATAAAAATGGCTTTCTGGGAATTTTCCAGGGAGGCTTCAAAGCGAGTGCGGTTGGGCTTTCAGCAGCATTAGTATTTGGATATCTGGCGTCTTTTGTTTTTGAACCACGAATGAAGAAGTAAAAAAGCGGTTGTTTTTTGAAGCAGATAATGGTATCGTAAAAGAAAAGAGTAGTGTATGCGGTCGGCGAATGTCGACCGCACAGTTGTGTATACATAAGAATAAAACAGAATGCTTCATATGACACAAATACAAAAGAAAACATATGGGAGGGAACATATGAATTACGCAGGAATTATCATCCCCTTTGTAGGGGGGCTTGGCATGTTTATCTATGGTATGCAGATTATGGCGCAGGGGCTTGAAAATGCGGCGGGAAGCCGCATGAAGACCCTTCTTGAGGCGCTGACAAGGAATAAATTGATGGGGGTTATGCTTGGAGCACTGATTACAGCGGTTATTCAAAGCTCATCTGCAACAACCGTTATGGTGGTCGGCTTTGTCAATGCCGGAATTATGAACTTAAGTCAGGCAATGGGAGTTATCATGGGTGCCAATATCGGAACAACTGTTACCGGATGGCTGGTATCCAGTGTGGAATGGGCGAAGTTTTTAAGTCCTGGGAATTTGGCACCGATTGCGATTATGGCAGGGGTGATTGTAATGCTCACCGGAAGCCGTCGTTCTACAAAGGATTTGTCCAGTATCATCATTGGGTTCGGTTTATTGTTTGTTGGAATTACAACTATGTCATCTGCGGTTGCACCTCTTCAGAAATCGGAAGCATTCCGGAGCCTGTTTGTGACTTTGGGGCACAATCCATTCCTTGGAATCATTGCAGGAGCGCTGGTGACAGCGATTATTCAGAGTTCTTCTGCATCCGTTGGTATTTTACAGAGTCTTGCGGCAGCAGGATTGGTGCCATTTAATGCAGCAGTATATATTATCATGGGACAGAATATCGGTACCTGTGTAACTGCGATCATGTCAAGTATTGGAGCTAAGAAAAATGCAAAGACTGCAGCCATCATGCATCTACTGTTCAATATTATTGGAACGATTATCTTCAGTATTCTTGCGATTGTGCTGTTTAAGGTATTCTTTGTGGAGGCAGGAGCTGAGGTGATTTCACAGACACAAATTAGTACCGTGCATACAATTTTCAATATCGGAACTACAATTCTTCTTTTCCCGTTCTCAGACTGGATTATTAAGCTGGCAATGAAACTGGAGAAAGAAGATGAAAACGCAGAAGATGAAAGCAGAGTTCTTCTGGACGACCGTATGTTGGAGACTCCGGGGATTGCGCTGCAGTCTGCACTCAGTGAAGTAACACGTATGGGAAATATCGTATTGCGTACAGTAGACAAGGCAACAGATGTCATTTTTACGAAAGATTATCAGAAGATCCTGGAAATCAAAGAAGAAGAGAATACCGTGGATCGTCTTTGCAGTGGGATCACGAATTATATTGTAAAGTTAAGTTCCCTTTCCTTGAATGAAAAGGAACATCATGAGGTCGCAAGTATTTTGCAGACGATTTCGGATATTGAGAGAATCAGCGATTATTGCGAAAATATTTCCGAATTTGCCGAGACATTGACAGAGCGTAAGGCAGTCTTTACAGAGATAGGAAGCCAGGAACTTCGGGAGATGGCACAAGTTTGTGCGGAAAGCTTCCGATATGCAATAGAAGCATTTGCGGAAAATGATAAAGCAAAGGCCATGAAAGTAATCGAGAAAGAGAGTCAGGCAGACGATTTAGAAATCAAACTTCGTACCGGACATATGCAGCGTCTGGCAAATAATCAGTGTAATACCGATGCCGGAATCGTATATCTGGATGCGCTGGTGGCGTTGGAGCGTATTTCTGATCACTCACGCAATATAGCGGAAGAAGTTTTGACAGCATAAACTTCTGGAATACGGATGAGCAAGGTTGCTGTAAAATAATAGAATCGATAAATTTTGTATAAAATACGTCATGTTGAGAAGTAAAATTCTTGGCAGGACGTATTTTTTTAACATATATTTAACAACACCGTTGTTTTATTTTTTACATTTCTCTTTTAAGATAGCTACTGTGAAGAGAACAAATACATAGTAATCAAAATTTAAATTAAAGGAGATTTGCAAAATGAAAATGAAAACGCTTATCGCAGTATTATCAATTGTAAGTATGATGGCAGCAGTTACGGGATGTGGAAGTTCTGATGCAGAAATAGATACAAATTGGGAGGCTTCCAATGAAATTACAATTGTGTCCCGCGAGGACGGTTCGGGAACAAGAGGGGCATTTGTTGAGTTGTTTGGTATTCTGGAAGAAGTGGACAAAGAGAAAGTAGATATGACAACCGAGGAAGCGCAGATTACAAATAGCACGTCCGTTATGATGACAACGGTTGCGGGAAATGAATATGCAATTGGCTATATTTCTCTTGGATCTCTGGAGGGAAGCGTTAAGGCAGTGAAGATTGACGGGGCGGAGGCAACCGCAGAGAAAATTAAATCTGGAGATTATAAAGTGTCTCGTCCGTTTAACCTTGTAACAAAAGAAAAAATTGACAACGAAGTTGCACAGGATTTTGTGAATTACATTATGAGTACAGAGGGGCAGAAAGTGGTGGAAGAGAATGGTTATATTGCAGTGGAAGGCGCAGAATCATTTGAAGGAACACAGCCGTCTGGTAAAGCTGTTATCGGTGGATCTTCTTCGGTATCTCCGGTTGTGGAAAAGCTGATTGAGGCATATAACAAAGTGAATCCAAATGCAGAAATAGAGCTCCAAACGACCGATTCTACAACGGGTGTGATTTCTACAATGGACGGAAGTTATGATATAGGGATGGCATCACGTGAATTAAAAGACAGTGAGATCGCAGAAGGCGCACATGGAATTGTAATGGCAACAGATGGTATTGCAGTGATTGTCAATCTGGACAGTCCGGTTGATGAACTGAGCAGTGAACAGGTAAAGGGAATTTACACAGGGGAAATTCTGGCATGGGATGAGGTAGTAGAATAAATGAAATCGAAAGCATGGACTGAAAAATTCATGGAGGGAGTGTTTTTGATTGCCGCTTGCGCTTCGGTGTTGGCGGTAGCTCTCATTTGTGTATTTCTGTTTGCAAATGGTGTCCCTGCGATGAAAGAAATCGGGTTTGTTCAATTTATTACAGGGGAAATGTGGAAGCCGAATCATCGTATTTTTGGAATTCTCCCAATGATTGTGGGCAGCATCTATGTGACCGCCGGAGCCATTATCATAGGAGTTCCGATCGGGATTCTCACCTCTGTTTTTATGGCATTTTATTGTCCAAAGCAAATTTACAAACCATTGAAAATGGCAACGGAACTTCTGGCGGGCATTCCATCTGTTGTATATGGTTTCTTTGGTCTGGTTGTTTTGGTTCCGATTATGCGAAATTTAGGAAATATACTTCATGATGTATTCCCTGAGATTTTCAAATCGGCTGGAAACGGAAACAGTATGCTCACGGCATCTCTTTTGTTAGGAATCATGATTCTTCCGACCATTATCGGAACAACCGAGGCGGCACTTCGGGCAGTCCCAATGCAATATTACGAAGGCTCTTTGGCGCTTGGAGCGACGCGTGAGAGAAGTATCTTTTGCGTGTTGATTCCGGCTGCGAAGTCGGGTGTGATTGCGGGGATTGTTCTCGGAATCGGTCGTGCAATTGGTGAGACAATGGCGGTAATCATGGTGGCAGGGAACCAGGCAAGAATGCCTGCTGGAATTTTAAAAGGTGTACGTACCATGACTGCGAATATCGTCATTGAGATGGGGTACGCGACAGATTTACACAGAGAAGCATTGATTGCAACAGGTGTGGTTCTATTTGTGTTCATCCTCATCATTAATTTCAGTGTGGCACTGTTGAACAGGAGGAGTGAATGTGAGTAATCAGACGACATTTAAACAAAAAATAAAAAAATATCGGAAACACCCGGGTTCTTTTCTTATGTTGCTTCTGGTGATGATGGGGGCGATCCTGACATTTTTGGTATTGATTTTTTTAGTTGTTTACATTTTGGTCAATGGGATACCATCTATCGGACCTGCATTGTTTTCATTACACTATACATCAGAGAATGTATCGCTGATGCCGGCTTTGATCAATACTGTGATCATGACAGGTCTATCGCTTTTGATTGCGGTTCCTCTTGGGATTTTTGCTTCTATATTCCTTGTAGAATATGCAAAGCAGGGGAATCGATTGATGGGAGTTATCCGGCTGACAACAGAGACGCTTTCAGGAATTCCGTCGATTGTATATGGGTTGTTCGGCATGTTGTTTTTTGTAAATACACTTGGATGGGGATTTTCACTGTTGGCAGGAGCATTTACTCTTTCTATTATGATTCTTCCGTTAATTTTACGTCAGACAGAGGAATCCTTAAAGGCTGTTCCGGATTCGTTTCGGGAGGGAAGTTTTGGACTGGGGGCAGGGAAGCTGCGGACAGTATTTCACATTGTATTGCCGTCTGCGGTACCAGGAATCTTGGCAGGAGTCATTCTGGCAGTTGGAAGAATTGTCGGGGAGACAGCTGCTTTGATGTATACAGCAGGTACAGTTGCGAAAGTTCCGTCTAACATCATGGGATCGGGACGGACACTTGCTCTGCATATGTATACGCTTGCAAGTGAAGGCCTGTATATGGATCAGGCATATGCGACAGCGGTGATTCTCCTTGTACTTGTTGTAGGAATCAATACACTTTCTGGTGGGATTGCAAAACGTCTTATGAAAGCATAAGGGTACGGGGATCATGAAAGAAGATGATGAACAGGATATTACTATAAATGATAAAGTAATAAATGGAGAGAAACTGAGAGAGGAAGAGAACATGTCGAAGATAAGCATCAGAAATCTGGATTTATATTATGATGATTTTAAAGCACTTAAAGATGTGAACCTTGAAATTGAGATAAATAAAATTACCGCATTTATCGGTCCCAGCGGTTGTGGCAAATCTACATTATTAAAATCCATCAACCGGATGAATGATCTGGTGGAGGGGTGTCGTATTGAGGGAGAAATTCTGTTGGACGGAGAAAATATTTTTAAAGGAATGGATGTGAATCTGCTGAGGAAAAGAGTAGGTATGGTATTCCAGAAACCGAACCCGTTTCCAATGAGTATTTATGACAATATTGCATATGGACCGCGTACACATGGAATCCGTTCCAAAGCAAAGCTGGATGAGATTGTAGAGCATTCTTTGAGAAGTGCGGCAATCTGGGATGAATGCAAAGACAGATTAAAAAAGAGTGCGCTTGGAATGTCAGGTGGACAGCAGCAGAGACTTTGTATTGCCAGAGCACTGGCGGTAGAACCGGAGGTACTTCTGATGGACGAACCGACTTCTGCGCTGGATCCTATTTCTACTTCAAAAATAGAGGACCTTGCGATGGAATTGAAAAAAGATTATACTATTGTCATGGTAACACATAATATGCAGCAAGCGGTACGAGTGTCCGACAATACTGCATTTTTCCTCCTGGGGGAGGTCGTGGAATATAATGATACAGAAAAATTGTTTTCGATTCCGGAAGATAAGAGAACAGAAGACTATATCACAGGGAGGTTTGGTTGAGCAATGCGGAATCGATTTGATAAACAATTACAACTTTTAGATGAACAGCTTACTCATATGGGGGAATTGTGTGAGGTGGCTATTGCGAATGCAACAAAAGCACTTCAGGAAGGTGATGAGGAGCAGGCGAAGGCAGTAATGGAGGCCGATGAAGAAATCGATCAGATGGAAAAGGATATCGAACGACTTTGCCTGAAGCTTCTTTTACAGCAACAGCCTGTGGCGAGAGATTTGAGAAGAATTTCCGCAGCACTGAAAATGATCACGGATATGGAGCGAATCGGAGATCAGACATCAGATATTGCTGAAATTGTGATTTCTACAGAGAAGGCAGATAAATCTGATATTGCAGAAATCGGGAAAATGGCAAGTGCAGTCAGTAAGATGGTGCGTGACAGCGTAACCGCATATGTTTCCAAAGATCTGGAGCTGGCGAAAGATGTTATACTTTCGGATGATGCAGTAGATACATATTTTGAGGATGTCAAGGAACGAATGATTGATTACATCAAAGTGGAGAAGGGGTATCATGGGAAACGAATTTTTGATTTGATTATGGTGACGAAATATCTGGAGCGAATCGGGGATCATGCTACCAATATTGCAGAATGGGTAGAATTTTCGATTACAGGAGTTCACAGAAATAATACAGAGCTGGAAGTACAATAGAAGAGTCTGTACATAAGGAATAAGCTGGAAGAGTTTATATATTTGGATGAGATACGGAGCATACACTAGCTATAGGTATGCTCTTATCTCAATATAGGAAATACGTTTTGGTATACAAAAATATCAGAAGGGAGAGAGAAGATGATATATTGCGTAGAAGATGATGAGAATATTCGGGAACTGGTAATCTATACATTAGAGACAACAGGACTAAAAGCAAAGGGATTTGCAGAGGGAACCTCATTTATGGAGGCATTGGCATTGGATACACCGGAGCTGATCCTCCTGGATATTATGTTGCCAGGAGAGGATGGACTGGAACTTCTCAGGAAGCTGAAGAGCTCCTCCAAAACCAAAGATATTCCGGTCATTATGGTAACAGCAAAAGGAACTGAATATGACAAGGTGATGGGGCTAGATTCCGGTGCGGATGATTATGTGACAAAGCCTTTTGGAATGATGGAACTGGTATCCAGAATCAAGGCAGTTCTGCGCCGTACCGGGCATATATTTGATAAGGCGAATCTAGAATTTCACGGAGTGAAGATGAATGTGAAGAAGCATGAAGTGACAGTAGATGGAAATTCGGTAACTTTGACCTTGAAGGAATTTGAACTGCTGGAGTGTTTGATGCGAAATCGAAATATTGTGCTTACAAGAGATCAGCTGCTGGAAGATATTTGGGGGTATGATTTTGATGGGGAAACAAGAACGGTAGATGTCCATGTACGGACACTCAGACAGAAATTGGGGGAAAAAGGTGCGATGATCGAAACAGTACGGGGGGTCGGCTATCGAATAGGAGAAGATTATGAAGGTTAAGATACGAAGAAGCATGATGTTGATTCTGGGGATTACACTTTTGGTCTCCTATGGTCTACTTTCCGTTTTTTTCTATAATCAAAATCTAGACATGCTGCGCTCGGAGATTCGTCAGGAAGCGCGGTATATCTGCGAAGCCGTTCGAATCGCAGGATCAGATTATTTATCTGAACTCGATAATGTAGAAGTAAACACCCGAGTAACTCGGATTGATGCGGAAGGAACGGTACTCTATGATTCCGGTGGAGATGAAATTGAACTGGGAAATCACAAAGACAGAGAAGAGGTAGAGACAGCGCTGAAAAGTGGAAGTGGTGAAAAAACCAGAATGTCGGATACTATGGGAACAGAGATGTATTATTATGCACAACGTCTGGATGATGGTACGGTACTTCGTGTATCGAAAGCAATGGATAGTCTTGCAAATACAGCGATTCGCCTTCTGCCGGTTATTTTTGTGATTGCAGCAGCGATGATGATTTTTGCCTATCTGCTTGCAAGATGGCAGACAGCACGTTTGATTCAGCCGATCAATGAGCTGGATATCGAAAACCCATTGGATAATGATATTTATGAAGAACTGACCCCGCTTCTGGAAGCAATGAATCAGAGGAATAAGGAAAAAGATGCAGTGTCAAATATGAGAAAGGAATTTTCTGCGAATGTATCTCATGAATTGAAGACCCCTCTTACTTCGATCTCTGGATATGCAGAAATTATGAAAAATGGACTGGTACGTCCGGAGGATATTCCGACATTTTCAGAGCGGATCTACAAGGAAGCAAGGAGGTTGATTCATCTGGTAGAGGATATTATCAAGTTGTCTAAGCTGGATGAAGAGTCGGTGGAACTTGAGAAAGAATCTGTGGAATTGTATGAAGCATGCAGAGAAATCGTAAGCCGTCTGGCTCCGCAGGCACAGATACGTCATGTGCAGATTGTTGTTGAGGGGGAATCGGTCTGGTACCATGGTATCCGGCAGATTCTGGATGAAATGATCTATAATATCTGTGAAAATGCGATAAAATATAATGTAGAGGGTGGACGTGTTGTGGTCTGGGCGGGAAATACGCTGGAGGGACCGAAAATTGCTGTGGCAGATAATGGGATTGGTATTCCAGAGGAGCATCTTGAGCGGATTTTTGAACGTTTCTATCGGGTGGATAAAAGTCACTCCAAGGAACGGGGAGGAACAGGACTGGGACTTTCGATTGTGAAACATGGAGCAATTCTGCATGGTGCAAGAGTCAATGTGGAGAGCAAGGTGGGGGAAGGGACCCGGATGGAAATCCAATTTCCAAATGAGGCAGAAGGAGATTGAGGGAAAAGCGCTAGTCTTTTTCTCTCAGGATATCTTTTCAAGAATAGAATTGTTTGATATAATAAAAGAACTGACACAGATGTTATCAGACGGAGGTAGGAATTGTGAAGATTGTATTAGAGCGGTATCATGGATTGGGAAATGATTATCTTGTATTTGACCCGAATAAAAATGAGCTGGAGTTGAACAAAGAGAATGTTGAGATGCTCTGCAACCGGAACATGGGACTTGGTTCGGATGGAATATTAGAAGGCCCCTATATCGGAGAGAAACATATGTCTTTGAAAATCTGGAATCCAGATGGAAGTGTTGCAGAGAAAAGTGGAAACGGAGTTCGGATTTTTGCAAAGTATCTTAAAGATGCAGGTTATGTACAGAAGAAAAAATATGATCTGCTGACGGATGGAGGCCCGGTGGAGATTTCGTATCTCAATGAAGATGGAAGCAGACTTCGAGTATCTATGGGAAAGGTATCCTTCTGGAGTGATGAAATTCCGGTAACGGGAGAGCGCAGAGAAGTGATCAATGAAGATATGGTATTTGGAAGTACTTTGTATCCTGCAACTTGTGTGTCTATCGGTAATCCACATTGTGTCATTCCAATGCGTGAGATTTCAAAGCCGTTGGTATGTAAAATCGGTAACTTTTCTGAAATGGCACGGTATTTCCCAGAACGTGTTAACACAGAGATTATGAAAGTGATTGATAACAATCATATTGCAATTGAGACTTTCGAACGAGGTGCCGGCTATACAATGGCAACTGGAACTGGAGCCTGTGCAGCAGCTGCAGTTGCTTATAAGCTTGGTTCAACAGGGAATAAGGTGATCGTTCAGATGCCAGGTGGAGAACTTCAGGTAGAAATCGGGGACGACTGGGAAGTGTATATGACCGGCGATGTTTTCTATGTGGCTAAAGTAACTTTGAGTAATGAGTTTGCTGAAAAGTTAAGGACGTTGTAACAGAAAAGAGCCCCATAAGACAAAATAGGATCAGTGGTATAAAAATCGGACTTCCCTGTAAAGAGAAGTTCGATTTTTAATAATTGTAGAATAAAAAATAGAAGAGGTTAAAATATGAAATTTACAAAAATGCAAGGATTAGGAAATGATTACGTATATGTGAACTGTGTGGAACAGAAGCTGGAACATGCATCAGAAATTGCAGTTCAGGTCAGTGACCGCCATTTTGGAATCGGTTCAGACGGACTGATTCTCATTAATTCTTCCGATGTAGCAGATTTTGAGATGGAAATGTACAATGCAGATGGTTCCCGTGGAGAAATGTGCGGAAATGGAATCCGCTGTGTGGGAAAATATGTATATGACTATGGATTAACAGATAAGACACAGATTTCTATTGAGACACTTGCAGGAATCAAATATCTTGATCTGTTGGTAGAAGATGGAAAAGTAAAGCAAGTAAAAGTAAATATGGGAAGTCCGCTTCTAAAACCAGAAGAGATTCCGATTGCTTTAGAGGGCGAGTCGGTGGTGGATGAACCGATAGTTGTGGGTGGAACAGAGTATCGCATGACGGGAGTTGGAATGGGAAATCCACATACGGTTGTGTTCATGGATGATGTGGAGCATCTTGAGATTGAGAAAGTAGGACCGCTTTTTGAGAACCATACTTGCTTTCCAAATCGTGTCAATACTGAATTTGTCAAAGTTATTGACCGGAAACATGTGCAGATGCGTGTGTGGGAGCGAGGTTCCGGTGAAACACTTGCCTGTGGAACCGGAGCTTGCGCGGTTGCAGTTGCTTGCATATTGAATGGTCTTACGGAAGAGGATTTAACAGTAACTCTTTTGGGTGGGGATCTGCAGATATACTGGAACAAAAAAGAGAACACTGTATATATGTCAGGACCGGCAGAAGTTGTCTTTGACGGAGAATGGAATCAATAAATAGAGATGAAAACATATAAAAATGATGAAAATTTTATATATTTTCCAAAGAAGTAAACTCTATATTTCAAAAATGAGAAGAATTCAGAAAATATTACAAAAAATATAAAAAAATCTAATGATAAAAAATGAAAAAAGGGCTTGATTTTTCTGTGTAGTTTGATATAATAACCATGTTGCGTACGACAAGTAAAACAAAAGCGACAAACGATGCGGAATGGTGTAATTGGCAGCACAGCAGACTCTGACTCTGTTAGTAGGGGTTCAAGTCCCTTTTCCGTAGCTTGGGAATCTGAATAACAGATTCCCTATTTTATCGGAGTGTGGCTCAGCTTGGTAGAGCGCTACGTTCGGGACGTAGAGGTCGCGTGTTCGAATCACGTCACTCCGATTAAAAATCTTGACAAAGAAAGATTGCATATACCAGATAAGAAGGTAATTTAGAAAATACCAAAAACTTTA
>JAHHTO010000006.1 GCA_020024595.1 Schaedlerella sp. | reverse complement strand
AACTGGCACAGACGCTGCCGTTGGACTACAAGGTGCGTGCACCGAAGACGAAGGTGGCACTCAGGGGGGCTGCTGAGAAGGTGATTCCCAATAAGACTGCTGAGAAGAAGAAACTGGGATTTCCGATTCCGATTCGCGTATGGCTGAAAGAAGAACCATATTACAGCCGTGTGAAGGAGATGTTCCAGACAGATGCGGCAAAGCAATATTTTAATACGGAATTGCTGATTCAGATGTTGGATAACCACAAGAATGGGAAAAATACAAACGAAAAAACCGATAATAGCCGTAAAATCTGGACAGTCTACATTTTTCTTGTATGGTATGATCGTTTTTTTGGACACGGTAAACCGATACATCCGAAAAAAGTAGAAATATAGATTTTTGGAGTGAAAGATAGGGCGACAGGGGAGATTTTATGAAAAGCAGGACTGTACAACCGCTAAAGCGGCGTGGGCAGATGAGCAGGGATGCACAAAGGAATCGCTATAGTGAAAAGAGAATCCAGGCACAGAATATAGTACCGTCAGCAAAGCAGAAAGAACAGCATGGACTGTGGTCGCGAATTTTTGTACAGAGCGATGCCCAGTATTTCGATTATGATTTATTACTGGTGATTGTTTTTTTGATGTGTTTTGGTCTGGTGATGCTTTATAGTACAAGTGCGTATAGTGCACAGAATGACTTTGACAATGATATGTATTATTTTTCCAAACAGACGATCATTGGATTGTTTAGTTTTGTAATAATGTTGTTTGTTTCGAAGATAGACTATCATTTTTATGGAGCATTTTCTTTTGAAATTTATATCGTTGCAATGATTATGATGGCACTGGTACAGACGCCTCTGGGGGTGACAATTTATGGAGCACGACGTTGGATACAACTGCCGGGCAATCTGACGCTACAACCATCTGAGATTACAAAAATAGCGGTTATTCTCTTTATTTCTTACGAGTTGTGCCGGATGAAAAATAAAGTGACAACACGAGATGGAATTGTTCGGATTTTTGCTTTTGGTGTAGTTGCAGCAGGTGGAGTCATGTTTTTGACAGATAATTTGAGTACTGCAATCATCGTGATGGCAATTACCTGTATTTTATTTTTTGTTGTGCATCCGAAAATGAAACCGTTTATTATGGTAATTTCAGGAGGGGCAGTGTTAGTTACTGTATTTGTTTCGATTCTTGCGGTAACTGCAACTAGTGGTGGAAATTTTCGTGTCAGAAGAATTTTGACATGGCTTGATCCGGAGAATCATTCAGATACAGGTGGATTCCAGGTGATGCAGGGGCTGTATGCGATTGGTTCCGGAGGATTTTTTGGAAAGGGACTGGGAAACAGTACACAAAAACTGGGGGTAATTCCTGAAGTACAGAATGACATGATACTTACCATTGTATGTGAAGAGCTGGGAGTGTTTGGCGCGATTGTAATTTTACTGTTGTTTGGATTGATGATTTATCGATTGATGTTTATTGCCAGAAATGCACCGGATCTTTATGGTTCCCTCGTAGCAACTGGCATACTTGCACATATTGCATTGCAGGTAATTTTAAATATTGCCGTGGTGACAAACTTAATCCCAACAACGGGAATCACACTGCCGTTCATCAGTTATGGAGGTACTTCTATTTTGTTTTTGATGGCAGAGATGGGGATTGCGCTAGGAGTTTCACGAAAGATAAAGCTTCAGGGGGGAGAGAAACGAGAACGGTGATTTGCAGGGTTTGTATTTGGAAAAAACAGAATTAGTAAAAACCTCTTTCCAGACAGTAAAAAGTATGATATAGTTTAATGTAGTATTAAAAACTACATGATTTAGAAATGTATGATACAAGTTGTGGTTTAGGAGGAAGACTAATGGATTATAAAGTTATTGTGGATAGTTGTGGTGAATTGACAGAAGAGATGAAGCAAAGTGGTGTGTTTGAATCTGCTGCGCTTAGTATGGAGATAGGAGGCGAATGCATTATTGATGATGATACATTTAATCAGGCTTCATTTCTGAAAAAAATTGCAGCAGCAAGTGAATGTCCAAAATCTTCTTGTCCTTCGCCGGAAGCATACATGGGAAAATATCACTGTGATGCAGAGAGGGTATATGTTGTTACACTGTCGGCAGAATTGAGTGGTTCGCATAACAGTGCAGAACTCGGGAAGCAGTTATATATAGAAGAATATGGAGAAAAGCAGATTTATGTGTTTAATTCCAAATCAGCTTCTGTAGGAGAAACTTTGATAGCAATGAAGATTCAAGAATGTGAAGAATCGGGAATGAAATTTGAACAGGTAATAGAAGCGGTGGAGTTATATATCACCAGACAGAATGCTTATTTTGTGCTGGAAAATCTTGATACATTGCGTAAGAATGGAAGACTTACTGGGATGAAATCTTTGGTGGCAGGAGCTTTAAACATTAAGCCGATAATGGGATCTACAGTGGAAGGTACAATTTGCCAGCTTGGTCAGGCTCGCGGAATGAAGAAGGCAATTGCAAAGATGATAGATTGTATAGTGGAAAATACCGTTGACAGTAAGGAAAAGATTCTGGCAATTTCCCATTGCAACTGTCAGGAAAGGGCGTTGGAGGTTCAGAAAATGCTGATGGAGCGCATGGAGTTTAAATCCAGTTTCATTTTAGATACAGCAGGAATCAGTAGTATGTATGCCAATGACGGGGGAATTATTATTGTAGTTTAGAAAAAGGTATGATATAATTTTCAGGGTATAAGTTATACTAGAAAAACATGAGAATTATAACATGATATAAAGGAGCAGGAACCATGAGCCAAGAAAAGGTAGATCGGTATAAAAAAGAAAAAGCAAATAGAAAGCAGCTTATCAGAAAACAGAGGATGATGAATGTGCTTCGTAAGTGTGTGTTGACTGCTTCGGCACTGGTACTGGTTGGTTGGCTTGGATATTCCGCATATGATACATATACGGCCAATCAAGAAAGAGAACTTGTATCTGTGAATTATGATGCAGTTAATACTTATCTGAATAATCTTGTAAAATAGTGGAGGACGGTTCTTTTACATGAATTGAATAAAAAGGGATAATATAAGGAAGAAGATGATACATTCTGTATTGTCTTCTTCCTTTTTTGATGGCAAAAAAGAGGAGTGGTTTTCTTTTTGTGGAAGGCAAAATGGTATGGATGATTCTGGAAAAATGAAAAAAACACTTGCAAAGGGGAGGACAGTGGCATATAATGGAGGCAAGTGGTAGAGAGTGGTGGATTGTGGAATAAAGTGGGGAGAATGTGGAGGACACTTTAGAAGAAGGAGTTCTAATGTTACTGGGAGAGTTTAATCACAGCATTGATGAAAAAGGCCGTTTGATTATTCCAGCCAAGTTGCGTGACGATCTGGGAGACAGTTTCGTAATATGTAACGGACTGGAGGGGTGCCTTTTTGTCTATTCTCAGGAAGAATGGAACAAATTCGTCGCAGAATTGAACACTTTACCACGTATGAACAAAGATGCCAGAATCTTTAAAAGATATTTCTTTGGAAGTGCATCAGAGGGAACATTTGATAAACAGGGGAGAGTAAATGTTCCGGCGTCACTTAGAAAAGCTGCGAATCTTGAAAAGGATGTTGTCCTTGTGGGAGTTCAGGATCGCGTGGAAATCTGGGATAAAGCACTTTGGGAAGAGAGAAGTATTGTTAGCGAAGAGGATTTGGATGCGATTGCAGAGCGTATGGAAGCAATTGGAATCCGTATCTGATGCAGGACGGAGGATATCATGGCATTTGAACACATGTCAGTATTACTAGAAGAAACCGTTAATGGTTTGGCTATTCGACCGGACGGGATTTATGTAGATGCTACACTTGGTGGCGGAGGACATGCCTATCAAGTGTGCAGTCGACTTGGAAGTGCGGGGAGACTGATAGGAATTGACCAGGATGCTGCAGCAATCGAAGCTGCGAGCAGACGGTTAGAATGCTTTGGGGAGAAAGTTACGATAATCAGAAGTAATTATTGTGACATGAAGCAAAGGCTTTACTCAATGGGGGTTGAGAAAGTCGATGGGATCGTGCTTGATTTGGGCGTATCATCTTACCAACTAGATACGGCAGATCGGGGATTCTCCTATCGGATGGATTCACCTTTGGATATGCGGATGGATCAGAGGCAGCAGACAACTGCCAAGGATATTGTGAACACATACAGTGAAACAGAGCTGTATCGTGTGATTCGAGATTATGGAGAAGATAAATTTGCAAAAAACATTGCAAAGCATATTGTGATGGAGCGGGAAAAGAAGCCGATTGAAACGACGGGCCAGCTGAATGAGATTATACGGAGGGCGATTCCGATGAAGTTCCAAAAGACGGGAGGGCATCCGTCTAAGAGAACATTTCAGGCGATTCGAATTGAATTGAACCGGGAATTAGAAGTGCTTCGGGAATCTCTGGATGATATGATTGAGATGCTGAATCCAGGGGGGCGGATATGCATCATAACTTTTCATTCGTTGGAGGACAGAATCGTAAAAAGCTCGTTTCGGAAAAACGAGAATCCATGTGTTTGCCCAAGCCATTTTCCAGTATGTGTCTGTGGAAATGTCTCAAAAGGGAGAGTGATTACAAGAAAGCCTATTCTTCCAGGAGAGGTTGAATTGGAAGAAAATAGTCGTTCTAAGAGTGCAAAACTTAGGATTTTTGAAAGATGTTAGTACATTGGTACAAGGCGTGGGAAACCTTGTATGAAACATAAGGAGTATAGAAAATAGATTCGTTGGAGAAGGGAGTATTCGACGAAACAGAAAGGGGCAGAATTATGGTGACAGCAAGACATACAGCAGGGTACAGAACAGAGCATGCAAATGGTGCTAATAACTACCAACATACTTATACTAGCTATGGGCGTACAGAAGCTTATGCAGGACAGTATGTGAATTCAAGCCATGCACAGATGTATGTTTATGGGAGTGCTGTGGAAAACCAACAGGTTCTGCCACAGAGAATGCCAGAATCCAGACCAGTACGTGAAAAGCAAACGAGCCGTCAGGTGCGTAAGAATCGAAACCGGGCATTGAGTATTAATCCGGCTTATGCTGGATTTTTGGCGGTTGCAGCAGTTGTTGCAGTGCTAGTCTGTGTCTGTTATTTGAAACTACAGTCTGACACAGTGAACAGATTGGAAAATATTGCATCATTACAGGATGAATTAAATGCATTGACAGAGGAAAATGATACTGCACTGCAGGCGGCAGAGGATGCGATCAATCTGGAGGAGGTACGTGCAAAAGCTGTGGGTGAGTTGGGAATGGTATATGCTTCGCAGGGAAATGTTATAGAGTATGATGCGCCTGCAAATGATTCTGTTACACAGTACAGTGATATTCCGTCAAATGGAATCCTTGCTAAATCAGGGGATGCGGATGATTAAGGTTTGAATTATGACTAGAAGAACAAAAAGAAACAGATTTGATTTTTTGACAAAGAAATTTCCAAAGAGGATGCAAAAAAAGCTAGTAATGCTGTTTATGGCAATCATACTGGCTTTTGTTGTTTTGGTGGGTAGAATTACCTATATTAATGCTTCAAAAGGCAGTCGATATACGAAAATCGTGTTGGATCAACAGACCTATGACAGCAGACTGATTCCGTTCAAACGAGGAGATATTGTGGATCGTAATGGTACGAAGATGGCGACAAGTGAACGTGTTTATAATGTGATTCTAGATGTGTATGTCATGCTGTCTGAGGAGGAATATAAGGAACCAACGATAAAAGTTTTAGAGGAGTGCTTCGGAATCAAAGAAAATGATATCCGCGCCGTAATAGACAAGAATCCAGACAGTCGATACGAGATTTTAAAAAGAGAAGTTCCATATGAAATGAAAAAGAAGTTCGACGAAATTGAGAAGGACTCAGAAAAGCATCCAAATGTAAAAGGGATATGGCTGGAAGAGGATTATAAGCGTACCTATCCTTATGGATCTTTAGCAAGCGATGTAGTCGGGTTCTCTGTAGATGGAAATGTAGGTGCAATTGGAATTGAAAGTGCTTATAATGAAGTGTTGAATGGAACTGATGGACGAGAATATGGGTATTTCGCAGATGATTCGTCTCTTGAAAAGACAATAAAGGCAGCAAAAAGTGGAAATACAATTGTCTCTACCATAGATGTGACATTGCAAAGTATTGTAGAGCAGAGTATTTTGGAGTTTAATCAGGCACATAAAGGAGAGGTTCGTACGGATGAGCTGGGAAGTAAAAATACGGCAGTTCTGATTATGGATCCCAATAGTGGAGAAATTCTGGCAGAGGCTTCGTATCCGAATTTTGACTTGAATCGTCCGAGAGATTTATCTTCTCTGTATCCAGAAGAAACCTTGAAGAAAATGTCAGAAGATGAGCGGTTGGAAGCTATGAATACATTGTGGAGAAATTTCTGCGTCAGTGATGCATTTGAGCCTGGGTCCACAATGAAGCCGTTTACTGTGGCGGCAGGATTGGAAATTGGAATTTTAAACGGAAGTGAAACTTATGTTTGTGGTGGATACAAACATGTAGGAGACTATGACATTGCTTGTCATCTGACTTCGGGACATGGAACCGTATCAGTTCAGGATTCCATTGCATATTCCTGCAACGTGGGATTGATGGATATGGCAGAAGCGATTGGTGTAGGTGATTTTATCCGGTATCAACATATTTTTGGATTTGGGCAATATACAGGAATTGATTTGCCGGGTGAAGCATCAACAGAATCACTTCTATATACAACAGAAACCATGCATGAAGCCGAGCTGGCAACTTGTTCTTTTGGACAGGGATTTAATGTGACAATGACACAAATGGCAGCTGCCTTTGCTTCTCTGATCAATGGTGGATATTACTATGAACCGCATGTAGTGAAGAGAATGGAAGGTGGTGATGGAAAAGTTATTGAAACAAAGGATCCGGTGATGCTTAGAAAAACAATTTCAAAGGAAACATCTGAACAGCTAAAAACATATTTGAAAGCGACGACAGAATATGGTACAGGTATGACTGCAGCAGTGGAAGGGTATGATATTGGAGCAAAAACCGGAACGGCAGAGAAGTTACCGCGTGGAAACGGGAAGCATTTGCTCTCTTATATTGGATATGCACCTCAGGAAAATCCAGAAGTTCTGGTTTACGTTGTGATTGACGAGCCAAACGTACCAGATCAGGCAGCTAGCCGGTACGTATTAGAGTTGTCTAAGAAGATTATGTCACAGGCATTTCCTTATCTGAATGTTACAACGATTGATGGATATGTACCATCTGCTACCATGCCTGTTCCGCAGAAAACAGAAGAGGATACGGAACCGGAAGAATATGTAAGTTTTGACGTTGCATATGAGGATACGTATCATAATTATGATGGCGCTTATATAGATGAGAATTATACACCTGATTTGGATGACTGGGCATCAGGAAATACAATAGAATAAAAGATAAGACAAATGGGATAAAAAGTGCATAACCTTACAAAAGATATAATATGTTATAAAAATATCTTTTGTAAGGTTTTTTATGAAAAATAAGACATATAATAAGAAAAAAATGCTTGTTGTATTTTGTGGTGCGGTTCTGATCATAGGGGCGCTGCTTGGGCGTCTTATTTATCTGATGGTATTTGATGCGGAATATTATCAGAAGCGTGCGGAATCTCTGCATGAAAGGGAACGCGAGATTAAAGCGGCGCGAGGTGAGATTGTGGATAGAAACGGAATTGTATTGGCGACAAATAAAACAGTCTGCACCATATCTGTGATTCACAGTCAGATTGAAGAACCGGAGCGGGTAATAGAAATTCTGTCTGAAGAGCTAGGGCTTGGGGAAGCAGAAGTGCGCAAACGTGTGGAAAAGGTTTCTTCAATGGAGAAGGTGAAAACCAATGTGGAAAAGGAAACTGGTGACCGTATCCGCAATTATAATCTGGCAGGGGTAAAAGTGGACGAGGATTTTAAACGGTATTATCCATATCATCAGGTCGCCTCGAAAGTACTTGGATTTACCGGCGGGGATAATCAAGGGATTATCGGATTGGAAGTGAAATATGAAGATACCCTGAAAGGTACAAATGGTACAATATTGACGGTGACAGATGCCCGAGGGATTGAATTGGAGGGTGTAGCAGAAGACAGGATTGAGCCGGTTGCAGGGAATACTTTGAGAATCAGTCTGGATTATAACATTCAGTCATTCTGCGAACAGGCAGCATCAAAAGTAATGGAAGAAAAACAGGCAGAAGGTGTTTCTATTATAATAATGAATCCGCAGAATGGAGAAGTTCTGGCGATGGTCAATGTACCGGAGTTTAATCTAAATGAGCCGTTTGTCTTAAATACAGAGACAAACAACGGAGAGAATCTAACGGATGAGAAGAAACAAGAACTGCTTAATCAGATGTGGAGAAATCGGTGCATCAATGATACGTATGAACCTGGATCTACATTTAAAATTATTACATCTGCCGCTTGTTTGGAAGAAGGGGTGGTTCACCTGGATGATACTTTTTCATGTCCCGGATACCGAATGATAGAAGATCGCAAAATTCGCTGTCATAAAGTAGGAGGACACGGAAGCGAGACATTTGTTCAGGGACTTCAGAATTCGTGTAATCCCGTATTTATGGATATCGGACTGCGTCTTGGATCTGACCGGTTTTACGATTACTTTTCTCAGTTTGGATTGTTAGGTTTTACAAATATAGATTTGCCGGGAGAAGCAGGAACTATCATGCATCGGAAGGAAGATATCGGTATGGTAGAACTGGCAACTATGACTTTTGGACAGTCCTTTCAGATTACACCGATCCAGATGCTTACAACGGTTAGTTCTATTATCAACGGAGGACGGCGGATTACCCCTCATTTTGGGATTGGTGTACTGGACAAATACGGAAATGAACTGGAAAAGCTGACGTATCCAGAAGAAAATAGAGTGCTTTCTGAAGAGACATCAGCGACCATGAGGATGTTGCTAGAAAGTGTGGTTGCAGAAGGCTCTGGGAAAAATGCGTATATTGAGGGATATCGAATTGGAGGGAAGACCGCAACCTCTCAGACACTGCCCAGAAGTGCCAACCGGTATATTTCTTCTTTTATCGGATTTGCTCCTGCAGATTCTCCAAAGGTTATCGGAATGGTGATTATCCATAATCCACAGGGAATCTATTATGGAGGGACCATTGCGGCTCCGGTACTGAGGGATATTTATGATAACGTGCTTCCATATCTGGGGATTGAAAGAGCAAAAGTACAGACAGAGGATAAAGAACCGTAGGAATCTAGTGGAGAAGATGTTGATCGTAACTGGGAATACAACAGGGATTGAAAAAGCCAGGGCTATGCGGTATACTAAATTAGTTAAAATGAGTGTAGTTGCTAAAATATCGGGCAGGTGCAAAGTGAACAAAAGAATGAAGAGGTGTATATATGGCAAATTATGTAGTAATTCCAATTTTAATATCATTTGTGTTAAGTCTTATCTTGGGGCCGATCGTAATACCATTCTTGAGAAAACTCAAGATGGGACAGACCGAGCGTGAGGAGGGCGTACAGTCCCACCTGAAAAAAGCAGGAACTCCGACTATGGGAGGGGTGATGATTCTGATCAGTGTGATCATTACATGTCTCTTTTATGTGAAAGATTATCCGAGGGTGATACCGGTATTATTCCTGACTGTGGGATTTGGGTTGATTGGCTTTCTGGATGATTATCTAAAGGTGGTCATGAAGCGTTCGGATGGGTTGTTCCCCATACAGAAAATGGCTCTTCAGATTGTAGTAACAGCTATTTTTGCATTTTATATTGTAAAGATTGCAAAGGTACCACTGACTTTGTTGATTCCATTTTCTGACGGAAAGTATTGGGATATTGGGTGGCTGGCAATTCCGGTACTTTTTCTTGCAGTGCTTGGAACAGTGAACGGAACAAACTTTACAGATGGACTGGATGGTCTGGCTTCCAGTGTAACAGTACTGGTAGCAACATTCTTTACAGTCGTGGCAGTGGGAACCAAAAGCGGGATTGAACCGATTACTTGTGCGGTAGTGGGTGCATTGATGGGATTTCTGCTCTTCAATGTGTATCCTGCAAGTGTGTTTATGGGAGACACCGGCTCTCTGGCTTTGGGAGGGTTTGTGGCAGGTACAGCATATATGATGCAGATGCCATTGTTTATTATCATTGTAGGTATGATTTATGTGATCGAGGTATTATCTGTGATGATTCAAGTGACGTATTTCAAAAAGACCGGAGGCAAACGGTTCTTTAAGATGGCACCGATTCATCATCATTTTGAATTGTGCGGCTGGTCAGAGACAAGGGTAGTTGCTGTATTTTCTATTGTAACTGCGATTTTGTGTCTGATTGCATTGATGGGGGTATAAGAAAATGGATATAAAAGGGAAAAAGGTATTGGTATTTGGCTCGGGAATCAGTGGAGTGGCAGCAAGTCAATTGTTGTTAAAAGAGGGAGCAGAAGTTCTTTTATATGATGGAAATGAGAAGTTGGATGCGTGTGAGATACGCAAGACAATCTATAAAGGAATATCTGAGCAGACAAAGGCAGACAGCAGTGTGGAAGTGATACTCGGAGTGTTGCCTGAGTCAGTGATGGACACGTTGTCTCTGACAGTGATGAGTCCTGGAGTTCCCACGGATCTTCCGGTAGTAAACCAAATGCGAAGCAAACGGATTCCAATCTGGGGAGAGATCGAACTGGCATATGTATATGGAAAAGGAGATGTGCTTGCGATTACAGGAACTAATGGTAAGACAACTACAACAGCACTTTTAGGAGAGATTATGAAAGGGTATAGGGATCATACCTATGTAGTGGGAAATATTGGTAATCCATATACCAGTGTAGCATTAACGATGCCGGAGGATTCTGTGACGATAGCGGAAATGAGCAGCTTTCAACTGGAGACGGTACATACATTTGCACCGAAGGTGAGTGCTGTTTTAAATATCACACCGGATCATCTGAATCGGCATCATACCATGGAGGAATACATCAAAGCAAAAGAAAATATTGCGAAGAATCAGACTTCAGAAGACACCTGTGTTCTGAATTATGAGGATGAAATAACCCGCAGGATTGGAAAAAATATTGCTGCAAATGTTCTATATTTTAGCAGTCAGCGTAAACTGGAAAGAGGCATCTATCTAGAAGATGGCGATATCATTTACAATGTGAAAGAGCCAGTTAAGGTCTGCAATGTGAAGGAACTGAAACTTTTGGGGACACATAATTATGAAAATGTTATGGCGGCAGTTGCAATGGCAGCAGCATACGGGGTTCCAATGGATTGTATCAGAAAGAGCATCTGTGCATTTCAGGGGGTGGAACATCGGATTGAATTTGTGGCAGAAAAAAACGGTGTAGCTTATTATAACGATTCCAAAGGAACAAATCCGGATGCAGCAATCAGGGGGATTCAAGCGATGAATCGGCCAACACTTCTGATCGGTGGCGGATACGACAAAGGCTCTTCTTATGGAGAATGGATCGAGGCGTTTGATGGCAAGGTAAAGAAACTTGTGTTGATTGGTGAGACAAGAGAGAAGATTGCGGCAGAAGCAAGAGAACACGGGCTGGATGATATTGCTTTTGCTGATACGTTTGAAGAGGCGGTACGGATTTGCGTAGAGTATGCGGAATCAGGTGATGCAGTCCTGTTGTCACCTGCATGTGCAAGCTGGGGGATGTTTAAAAATTATGAAGAACGCGGAGATAAATTCAAAGAACTTGTAAATCGATTATAAGGAGTGAATTTAGGTTGGAGCGTCTGGCAAAGAAACGGTATTATGATTATACGATGTTGATTGTCGTGCTGTTGCTTGTAATCATCGGATTGATTTTGCTCTACAGTACGAGTGCATACAATGGTCAGGTGAAGTTTCGTGATTCGTTCTATTATTTGAAAAAGCAGGGTTTTGCGACTGCTCTTGGGATTGTGGGCATGTTTGTAATGGCAGGTATCGATTATCATAAGTGGGTACCTTTTGCGAATTTAGGATATATAACTGCATTATTGTTATCTGTTGCTGTGATGTTCGTGGGGGATGAATATAATGGGTCCAAAAGATGGCTGTCTTTGGGACCCGTTTCATTTCAGCCTTCGGAATTTGCAAAAGTGGCAGTGATTTTGTTCCTTGCTTGTGTTGTTACAAAAAATGCAAAGAAAATGGATAAAGTTTCTACGCTGATTAAAGTTATGATTCCGGTGTTGCCGATCGTAGGATTGGTGGGGGCAAGTAACTTGAGTACTGCAATTATCATTCTTGGAATTGCAGCAGTGCTGATATTTGTGGCAAGCCCGAAATATGCGCAGTTTCTCTGGATGGCAGCTGTGGGAGTGGGATTTATGGTGGTCTTTCTGGCGTTGGAAAGCTACAGACTAGAACGCCTTGCAATCTGGCGTAATCCAGAGAAATATGAGAAGGGATATCAGACGTTGCAGGGACTTTATGCAATTGGTTCCGGCGGTCTGTTTGGCAGAGGACTTGGAGAAAGTGTGCAAAAACTTGGTTTTTTACCAGAAGCACAGAATGATATGATATTTTCGATTATTTGCGAAGAACTTGGACTGGTAGGAGCAGGTTTGATTGTTTTGCTTTTTTTGATTTTAATCTGGCGCTTTTTTGTGATTGCCACGAAAGCAAAAGACCTTCTGGGGGCTCTGATTGCATCGGGAGCAATGGCTCATATAATGATTCAGGTGATTCTGAATATTGCAGTAGTAACGAATTCGATTCCCAATACGGGAATCACATTGCCATTTATCAGTTACGGAGGAACTTCGGTTTTGTTTCTTCTATTAGAAATGGGGCTTGTATTAAGTGTATCCAATCTGGTAAAATGAACTACGTGGAGGGGGAATGATTAGATGGCACGAAAGAGGAGAAGAAAAAGACGCAGAGTCCGCTGGAAAGCGATCCTGAGGATGCTGATCATAATGGGTTTGCTGGCACTTTTTTGTTATCTTACTGCGGCATTGTTTGAGACAAGGAAGATTGATGTGACAGGAATCCAATACTCTTCTAGTCAGGATATACTGGATTGGGTGCAGTCAGACAAGTACTCTTCCAATACGTTGTATATTTTTTGGAAATATAATCAGGATGATTTGGAACAGCTTCCGGCAATTGAGCATACAAAGGTAAAATTGAAATCGCCGTGGCAGGTGAGTATACAGGTGAAAGAAAAAAAATTCAGTGGGCGAGTAGATTTGAACGGAGAATACCTCTATTTTGATGAAAATGGTGTGGCTTCATTAAAAACCGCGGAAATAATAGAAGGGGTTCCTTATATTGAAGGAATGGAATTAGATATTGAAAAAGTAAAGTTGGGGAAAACACTTCCGGTAACGGATAAAGAAGTTTTTGAAAGAATCAGTTCCGTGGCAGGTCTTCTGCAGAAATCTGAACAAGTACCTGATAAAATCAGCTGTGAAAACAATAATCTGACACTTCATTTTGGAAATGTTCGGGTGCAGATTGGAAGTGCGGATTATGCAGATAAGCTGGCGCAGGTAACACCGATTATGGGTAAAATCCAGGAATTATATCCGGGACAGCCAGGAGTTTTACATCTAGAGAATTATACGGCAGCAGACTCATCAATTCGCTTTGTGCCAGATGTTGCACAGGATTCAGCGGTAGAAGTAATAGAGTGATGGTGTTTGAGATGGAATAATTGTGTGAAGATGCAGAATTGAACAAAAAAACAGGAAAATACATAAAAATCTATTGATTATTTGCAAAAAAGAATTTATTATATACTTATTGGAGTGTATCATTCAATATATAAGGGATGTATAATAATTAATTAATAAGATGACAAAGGAGGAAATACTCTTGTTAGAAATTAAAACCAACGAATCAGAAGCAGCTGCAAGAATAATCGTCATTGGAGTTGGCGGAGGCGGTAATAATGCTGTGAACCGAATGATCGATGAGCAGATTGCAGGTGTAGAATTTATTGCAATTAATACAGATAAGCAGGCACTACAACTTTGCAAAGCACCGACATTGATGCAGATTGGTGAGAAGCTCACAAAAGGTCTGGGAGCAGGAGCACAGCCGGAAGTAGGTGAGAAGGCAGCAGAGGAAAGTGCAGAAGAAATTTCGGCAGCAATTAAAGGTGCAGATATGGTGTTTGTTACTTGCGGTATGGGAGGTGGAACCGGCACAGGAGCCACTCCGGTTGTAGCCCGTATTGCGAAGGATATGGGAGCATTAACGGTTGGTGTTGTTACAAAGCCGTTCCGTTTTGAGTCTAGGACACGGATGCAGAATGCGCTTGCAGGAATTGATAAACTAAAAGAAAATGTGGATACGTTGATTGTTATTCCGAATGACAAGCTGTTGGAAGTTGTAGACAGAAGAACTACGATGCCGGAAGCTCTAAAGAAAGCTGACGAGGTATTGCAGCAGGGTATTCAAGGTATTACAGATTTGATCAATGTACCATCTTTGATCAATCTGGATTTTGCGGATGTGCAGACGGTTATGAAAGACAAAGGAATTGCACATATCGGTATCGGCGAAGGACGTGGCGATGATAAGGCATTGGAAGCTGTTAAACAGGCAGTTGCAAGTCCATTGCTTGAGACAACGATTCAGGGAGCATCTCATGTTATCATCAATGTGTCTGGAGATATTACTCTTATGGATGCATCTGATGCGGCTGAGTATGTACAGGAACTTGCAGGAGAGAATGCGAATATCATCTTTGGTGCTACATATGATGATGATAAGTCTGATGAAGCAACCATTACGGTAATTGCAACTGGTCTGCATAATGTAGGTGGAAGTGCTTCCAAGTTAAAAGCAAGACTGGAAGGGCAGCAGAAAGTTGGCTCTATTCTTCCGTCTGGTGATATGGTAAGCAGAAGCACAGATCGTGAGAACCGAGTAGCGGCAAGAACAACAGGCAGCACAATTCCGACGCTGCAGCAGCCAAGAACTCCATCTGGTACTGTAAAAGAGCAGTCTATTAAGATTCCGGATTTTTTTAAGAAATAAATATAGATTTTCTGACCGACAGGGAATATCCCTGTCGGTTTTTTGTTTTGTAGACATTGGCATTCACGATCATGTCGAAACATCTTCTATAGTTCTCGTCAGTATCTGACAAACTTTCATGTGGATATTCAATATAATATATTTTGTTGTGGAGGGCGTATTAAGATATGCGTTATGAAATCTACATAGATGTATTATTTTTCACAAATTTCATGATGGATTCTCTGATTTTGCTGTCTGTGCGAAAAATCTTGAAATATCAGGTGCCGACATGGCGGGTATTACTTGGAAGTGCAGTCGGGGCAGGCATTACCTGTCTTGTGACAGTGATTCCAATGCCTGTGTTTGTAAAGATGACACTGGTATTTTTTCTGATCAGCTTGGTGATGATTAGAATTGGATTATCAGTGAATACATGGAAAGAGTTCGGAAAAGCATTAGGGGTACTATATCTGTCTGCATTTTTAATGGGTGGGATTCTACAGGCATTGTATCCGTATATGTGTACCGGAAAACTGTTTTTTGCAACAGCGGTAGGTTCCTATGTTATTTTGACAGGAGGCTGGAAGCTTCTACTTAGGATACAGAGTATGCAAAAAAAAGTATGTAAAGTGCGTTTGGTTACAGGACAGAAAACGTATGAGATACAGGCCCTGGTTGATACAGGAAATAGACTGACAGATCCATTATCCAGGGAACCGATCCATGTAATTGACAGGGAAATTGCTCGACAGATTGGAGTCGGGAGCGTGACAGAAATAGGAAAAGAAACATGTGAGTGTAAATTTAGCAAATTCCGCTATATTCCCTATCGTACAGTGAGTGGCACCGGTGTTATGCCTATTTTTCGAATTGAGAAGATGTGTGTCAGGGCAGAACAGGAATGCTGGGTTACAAAACCAATTCTTGGCATTTGCGGTGAGATATTATCAGATAACGGAGAATATCAGATGATTTTAAATGCTGATATATTGTGACAGGAGGAGTAAAGATATGGTTGTAAAAGTAGCAGTACCAGAACAGTTTAAATTGAAAATTGTGCCGGATTTCCGAAGGATTTTCTTTTCGAATCAGAAGGAAATCCATTATATCGGAGGAACAGAAGTGCTTCCGGCACCGCTTGAAACAGAATATGAGACAGAGGTCATTAATCAGCTGGGCACTGAATATGATCAGGAGGCAAAGAAATTGTTGATTGAACATAATTTGCGCTTGGTTGTATACATAGCCAAAAAATTTGACAATACAGGAGTGGGAGTAGAGGATTTGATTTCCATTGGTACAATCGGGTTGATCAAAGCAATCAATACATTTAATCCAATGAAGAAAATTAAATTGGCTACTTATGCATCTCGATGTATTGAAAATGAGATTTTGATGTATCTTCGGAGAAATAATAAGACAAAACTGGAAGTGTCTATTGATGAGCCGCTAAATGTAGATTGGGATGGGAACGAACTTCTACTTTCAGATATTCTTGGAACAGAGGAGGATACGATTTACAAGGATTTGGAAACAGAAGCAGAGAGACGGCTTTTGGTAAAAGCAATTAATAAGCTTTCCAGTAGGGAGAAACTTATTATAAAAATGCGTTTTGGTCTGGATAATCCGGAGGGAGAAGAAAAAACTCAGAAAGAAGTGGCAGATTATCTGGGAATTTCTCAATCCTATATTTCTCGTTTGGAAAAGAAAATTATGCAGAGACTGAAACGTGAGATCGTACGGTATGAATAGGAATGTGTTAGTTTTTTCTTTACGGCAGTAGGGCGAAGTGGTATAATATGCAAAAAGGCAGAGCTGAGTCAAAAAGATACGAAACTTTCAAGCTTGCTTGAAAGGCTTCGTGTCTTTTTCATTTAGCAATAATAATATAATAGAAGAAAGGCTGGTGGATGAGTTGAAACTGACATTTGTTGGAGCGGCACATGAGGTGACTGGAAGCTGCCATCTTTTGCAGGCAGCCGAGAAGAATATTCTGGTGGACTGTGGCATGGAACAAGGACCGAACCTATATGAGAATCCGGGATTGCCGATTGCAGAAACGGATGTAGACTATGTGCTTTTGACACATGCACATATTGATCATTCGGGTATGATTCCGAAGCTGGTTAAGAATGGATTTAATGGAGAGATTATCACTACATTTGCTACATCGGATTTATGTAATATTATGCTACGAGACAGTGCGCATATTCAGGAATTTGAGGCGGAATGGCGGAATCGTAAAGGGAAACGTGCTGGCAAACCGGAATTTGAGCCGGAATACGTGATGCAGGACGCATTGGATGCTATTGAATTGTTCCATCCGTGCCAGTATGGAGAACGAATTACTCTTTGTGATGGGATAGAAGTGCGTTTTACGGATGTGGGGCATCTGCTGGGATCTGCAAGCATCGAAATCTGGCTGACTGAAGGGGAGGTAAGTAAAAAGATTGTATTTTCCGGAGATGTGGGAAATACCAATCAACCGATTATCAAAGATCCCCAGTGTACAGAAGAAGCAGATTATGTAGTGATTGAATCGACTTACGGGAACAGAGAACATGGTACCAGTGAGAAGATTGATTATGTAGGTGAGTTCACAAGGATTCTGCGAGAGACATTTGCAAAAGGTGGGAATGTTGTCATTCCTTCTTTTGCAGTTGGAAGAACGCAGGAACTGCTTTATTTTATTCGTGAAATTAAGGAACAGAATTTGCTGAAGGATTCCCCGGATTTTGATGTGTACGTAGACAGTCCTCTGGCAATTGAGGCGACAAAGGCATTTACGAAGAATATGAAAGGATGTTTTGATGAAGACGCATTAAAACTGGTGAATGCAGGGATCAATCCACTTGTATTTCCGGGATTGAAGATTTCCACAACAAGTGAAGATTCCCGGATGATCAATTTTATTGAAAAACCAAAGGTGATTATTTCTGCGTCTGGGATGTGCGATGCAGGACGTATCCGTCATCATTTAAAGCATAATCTTTGGAGAGAAGAATGTACCATCCTTTTTGTTGGATATCAGGCAGTAGGAACATTGGGGCGCAGGCTGATCGAGGGTGAGACCAATGTGAAGATATTTGGGGAACCTATTGAGGTTCGAGCCAGAATTGAAAGTCTGCATGGTGTCAGTGGTCATGCGGATAGGAATGGACTTTTGAGATGGCTGGGAGGATTTAAGACTCCTCTTGATCATGTGTTTGTTGTACATGGAGAAGATGAAGTAACGGAGGAGTTCGCATCTACGGTAGAAGATAAATTTGGATATCCGGCATTTGCTCCGTTCCCAGGTGGTGAAGTAGATCTGGCGACAAATGAAATCTTGACCACAGGAGTGAAGATTCCGGTGAAAGCGAAGAAACCTGCTCAGAAGAAAGTTGATGCAGCGTTTGAGCGTCTTCTGGCAGCAGGAAAGCGGCTGCTTGAGGTGATTTACAGGAATGAAGGACTGGCAAATAAGGATAAGGCTAAGTTTGAGACACAAATCAATAATCTGGCAGAAAAATGGGATCGATGGGATTGAGAAAACCACAGGCGAAAGTGTGGCGGGATAATTACGGATATTAAGAGAAAGGTGAGGACAGGAAAAACAAATGGATAGTAGAACATGGGGAATTTTTGCGATTATCATCATTTATCTGGCTGGAATGGTGGCAGTCGGCGTGTATTTTATGAAAAAGAACAATTCAGCAGGAGATTATTATCTCGGAGGTCGTAAACTTGGACCGGTAGTAACGGCGATGAGTGCAGAGGCTTCTGATATGAGTAGCTGGCTTTTGATGGGACTTCCGGGGGTAGCATATCTGACAGGTGTGGCAGATGCAGCATGGACGGCTATTGGGCTGGCGATTGGAACATATTTAAACTGGCTGATTGTGGCAAAGAGATTACGCCGATATACAGTGATGGCAAACAATTCTATTACGATTCCGGAGTTTTTCTCAAACCGCTATAGAGACAACAGCAGAATTTTGGTTGCAATTTCTGCAATTTTCATTGTCATCTTTTTTATTCCGTACACAGCGTCCGGTTTTGCGGCGTGTGGAAAGTTATTTTCTACACTATTTAATGTGCCTTATATTCATGCAATGATCGTGAGTGCAATAGTCATTGTGGCTTATACTGCGTTGGGAGGATTTTCAGCAGCGAGCACGACAGATTTGATTCAGAGTATTGTTATGACGGGGGCATTGATTTGTGTTGTGCTGTTTGGTGTCAATGCGGTAGGAGGAACAGGAGTGGTGATGCTGGAAGCCAGAGAACTTCCAGGGTACCTGTCTATGACACAAACTTATGTAGATCAAGCAGCGGCAGAATATAGTACAATTAAGATTGTATCTACGTTGGCATGGGGGCTTGGGTATTTTGGAATGCCACATGTATTACTCCGTTTTATGGCGATTCGTGATGAAAATGAGGTGAAGATTTCCAGAAGAATTGCATCAATCTGGGTTGTGATTTCCATGAGTGTTGCAATTTTTATCGGAGTAATCGGTCATAGTATGTCGAACAATGGTGTGATTGAGACTTTGGAGGGAGCAGATTCCGAGAAATTGATTATTGTAATCGGGACTTTGATGAGCAAAACGGGAATTTTTGGGATTATTATTGCCGGGCTGATTATGTCAGGAATCCTGGCATGTACGATGTCTACGGCAGATTCTCAGCTTCTGGCAGCGTCTTCAAGTATTTCACAGGATTTGTTAAAAGATGTGTTTCATTTGAAAATTAGTGAGAAGGCATCTCTGATTGCAGCTAGGGTTACAGTACTTATCATTTCTGTGCTAGGTGTGTTTATGGCAGTGGATCCCAACAGTTCCGTATTTGGAATTGTGTCCTTTGCATGGGCTGGTTTTGGTGCGGTATTTGGACCGGTAATGCTTCTGGCCTTGTTCTGGAAACATTCCAATCGTTATGGCGCGATGATAAGTATGATTTCCGGGGGAATTATGATTTTTGTCTGGAAATATCTGGTGCGTCCGATGGGTGGTGCATGGGATATTTATGAATTACTTCCGGCATTTCTTGTAGCGATCACATTGAATGTGATTGTTAGCCTGGCAACCGGAGCTCCGGAACAAGAGATAATTGATGAATTTGAAGAGGTGGTACGCGGTTAATGTGTACATGGGAACGGACTTCCGAAAGGAGGTCCGTTTTTTTCTCTTTTTTGGAAGATTCTTCAATTAAAATAGTGTATAATAGATAAGACACTTTCTTCAAAATAGATAGGATAAAATACTATTATGAAATAAACATTGTAATCGTTGGAGGAAAATATGAAAAGAGGAAAGATAAAAAATAGGATGGGAAAAAGTCTGTATGTATGGATTCGTTCTTTTTTATTGACGTTGATTCTGATCAGTGGAGTATTGATTATACTTACAAATTGGATGGTCAACTCCTTTTCGGATGAGATTCGGAAGCTAAATCATAGGCTTACAGCCAATATACAAACAGGAATTGATATTCGATTGAATGATATTGATAATTTTATGGCGCAGTTTCCTTTGAATTCGGATAATTTGTATCTTGCAGGAATTCATAGTATCGAAGAGAGTGATGTAGAGAAGATGATTCGCATGTCCACGAAATTGAATGAATACAAATTGTCCAATACATTTATTCAAGACATCTATATTTATTATCCGAAATTAGATTATATGATTGGAGATCAGGGATATTTTCCGGCGAGACAATACTATATATTGACACATGACCAAGATGATTCACAATATAAAAAATGGTCGAAAGAGCTCATATCGGGACAAAATAGTGAATACTATTTTCAAGAGGACGAGCAGGGCGAAGTTCAATTATATTATAGGAAATGGCTTCCGTATAATGATTCGGGCGATAAAAATGCAGTTCTGACACTTTCTATTAATAAGGAAGAGGTGGAACGTATTTTAAAAAGTGACAAATATGCGAAAGGAAATTCTTTGAATGCAATTGTAGGAGAAAATGGAACGATCTATACTTGCAGCGGCAATGAGGATGAGCAATCTTGGATTGAGGAAGCTTTACATAATCAGGAGCAAAATTTGAATATAGAAACGAAACAGTATTCAGGAGCAATACAACAATCAGAATTTTATCAATTGAAATATGTGACATTGTATGATCGAAAACAAATGCTTGAGAACAGTTTTTTTGTGCGAAATATCGCTTATTTAGCATTGACTATATGTATGATATTAGGGAGCATATTATTTTGGATTTTAGGACGTCGAAATAATCGTCCGATTCGGAATATTTTAGATAAGTTATACGTACGTGCGGATGGAAACTCTGGGGATGAATACGCGATGATTCAGAGTGGGATCGATACAATTTTGGCGAATGATCAGAAGAGTCAGAAAAAGTTGCAGGAGCAGAGAAATGTCATGGAAGGAATGTTCTTACATAGCTTACTTTCCAGTGAAGAGAGAAATAATTCTGCCATTTTTGCAGCTATGCAGAGATTTCATCTCCAATTTGAATATTCCTTGTTTCAAGTCTTGGTTTTAAGAAGTAAAATTGGTTTTTCCAAAGATGAAACACAGACTACGATTGATAGAATTATCAATTGTGTACAAGCAGAAAAGAAAGAAATTTATGCGATTGCAACAGAATTTAAAGGAGATATTGTGATCCTGTTGCATATGGAAATGGAAACGGGCGAATCGGATCGGGAAGTTCTACCAAGAAAAATCTTGAAATCAGTAGGAGAAGTTCAAAGTGGGATTCGTTTGTATGCAGGAGGTACCTATGATTCCATGTCCAACATTATTTTAAGTTATCAGCAAGCACGGTTACTTATGGAATCGGTGAACGAATCTAAACAGCAGATTGTATGGTTTACGGAAAATTCTGAAGTGCCAAAAGAGGAAGAAAAACCAGAATTTGGCGTGATGGCAGAATATGAGATGGCTATGTTGGAAGGGAACTATGAAAGTGCACAGAAACAAGTTGATCGGTTGTTCAATCAGTATATAGGGAATGATCGTCATGTATTTACGGCAAGATCTAAAAAATATGCGGTGATCAATTCCCTGATCGAGGCGATTTACCGCATGCCAGAATTGGGAGAGAAAAAAGAAGAATATATCACTCAATTACAAAATGCAAGAGATAATCAAACATTATTGGAAGTGATACACGGAATTTTCTTGATCTTAATAGAAATGCAGAGAAAACGACAGAAGACCCGTAAAGAAGGATGTGCTCAACAGGCAAAAGAATATATAGAGCAACATTATGAAGATCCTATGATTGGATTGTATAGTATATCGGAATGGCTGGGAATTAGTAATACATATCTGTCAACATCGTTCAAAAAGCAGTACGGAGTGGGTATTATTCAATATATTAATCAGCTTCGTATCGAAAAAGCTAAGCGAATGATTTTGAATACAGAATATAGTATGAAAGAGGTTGCTTTTCGAGTGGGATTTACAAGTGACATGACGTTTATCCGAGTATTTAAGCAGTTTGAAAATATGACACCTGGGAAATATAAAAAGGACGGAACAAGAACATAATTTTAACCAAAAAAACTGGTTTGTATTGTAAAATATAAATCAGTTTTTTTGATTTTTGCTAAAAACATGTAAATAAATTAAAAAAATGTATATAAAAATATATAAATCATCACTAAAATAAAGTGTTTTTTATGTGCAATGTGTAAAATAAATAGAAATATACAAAAACATCTTTTGATGATAAGCTGACAGCAAGTTATTTATTTAGAAAAAACAGAATAAGGAGGAAGTAAGAAATGAAAAAAAGAATGAAGAGATTGTCCTGTCTTATGTTGGCAGGGATGATGACAGTTTCATTATTGAGTGGATGTGGAGCAGAAGAAAAGAAAGAGGATACAGGGGGAAAAGAAACTCTCACTTTATGGATGCCGCCATTTGGAACTGAAGAGTCCTTGGACAAAGAGGTGTGGGAAAATATTTTAGATCCATTCGAAGAAGAACATAATGTGGAAGTTTCTGTTGAGATTATACCGTGGAGTAATTACGAAGAAAAATATCTGACGGGTATATCATCTGGTCAGGGGCCAGATGTTGGATATATGTATATGGAGATGATTAACGACTATATAGAATCAGAGTCTATTACACCATTTGATGAATATCTGACAGATGAAGAGAAAGATAATTTCTACTATTTAGATAAAGGTGTGATTGAAGGAAAGCAATATGCGATGCCAATTGTAGTAGGAAGCGCAAGAGTTATGTTCTATAATAAAGCACTCTTAGATGAAGCTGGTGTGACAGAAATTCCACAGACATGGGAAGCTTTTACAGATGCATGTAAGAAAGTTGCAGCTACAGGAAAAACTCCATTTTTGCAACAATGGGGAGATAAATCCAAAGGAGCGATGAATGCGATGTTTTTCCCATATTTATGGCAGGCAGGCGGACAGATTTTTAATGAAGATGGAACGGAGGCTGCATTCAACTCAGAGGCAGGTCTTAAAGCTGCGAAGTTTTTGACAGATTTAAAACTTAAAGATGGAATTCTTCCAGAGGAAGTGACTTCCATGTCAGAAGATCAAGTGTTTTCTGAATTCAAAAAGGGAAATGCAGCTTTTGTAGTAGGCCCGACAAATAGAGGTGCGGAATTTACAGAAGCAGGTGTGGAATGGGATTATATTACATCGCTTCAAGATCAGCAAATGGGTACGTTTGCCTCTGCAGATTCGCTTGTTTTGGTCAGTGCCAGCAAAAATAAAGAACTTGCTGCAGAACTTGTAAAATTTATGCTGAGTGGTCCATCCATGACAGAATTTCATAAGATGGCACCATTCCCGCCGATTGCAAAAGACGAAGAATACAATGACGATCCAATTTTCAAAGGAGTATATGAAGACAATAAAGATTCGTTAATTACATTACCGGCAGTAAAAGGTTCTGCAGCAGTCTATGATAATCTGTATAAAAATCTTCAATTGATGATGTTGGGAGAGTTATCTCCAGAAGAAGCTTTGAATAATTCTGCAGAGTTTGCAGATAGCACGCTTGCTCAGAATCAATAGGAGATTGCTTATGAACATACAACAGAAATTTAGAAAGATCAGGAAAGAAAACAGTGGCTTCTTGTATGTCTTACCAAGTTTTCTACTCCTATTGATATTCTACCTGATTCCACTGGTTATGACAGGGTACTACAGCTTTACAGAGTACAGTGTTTTAAAGTCACCGGTGTGGTCTGGACTTGACAATTATAAAAATATGCTGGCCGATCCATTTTTTCGGCCGGCAGTAAGAAATACAATGATTTATACAATCTTGACAGTTCCGATTCAGACGCTGCTTTCACTTGTGGTCGCAAGCGTCATTGCCTCTCGATTTCGTAACAGATTTGGCAGATTTCTGAAAAGTGCATTGTTTGTTCCTGTGATTTCTTCTATGGTACTTGTAGGAACAGTCTGGAAATTTATGATGGCAACGAAAGGTGGAATCATCAACCAGGTGTTGGGGTGGTTCGGAATTGACAGTGTGAACTGGCTTGGAGAATATCATCTGGCTTTGATCAGCGTATGTATCGTAGCTATCTGGAAAAATGTTGGTTATTTCCTTGTCATTTATTACGCTGGAATTATGGATATTCCGGCGAGCCTTTTTGAAGCAGCCGATGTGGATGGAGCAACTAAATGGCAGAAACTTCGCTATATTACGATCCCTTACTTAAAGCCGATCACATATCTTGTTGTAACGCTTGGAACAATTTGGTCCTTCCAGGTATTCGATTTGGTTTATACGATGACAGGAGGAGGTCCAGGAACAGCGACAGTTACAATGGTGATGTCTATTTACCAGTCCGGATTTAAACAATATAAAATGGGATATGCGAGTGCAATGTCCTTTGTGTTGTTTTTGATTGTTGTAATAATCTCTGCAGTACAGAAAAGAGTATTCAGTGGAGAGGAAAGGAGCGCGAAATGAAATCAAAAAAAGAACGACTTATTTCAGTGATAGCTGGATGCATTTTAATCTTTTTTGCACTTATGGCGTTGTTTCCTTTTGTTTACATGTTGTTGACTTCTCTTAAGCAAACATATTCCATGGAACTGGATTTTAGTTTGAAAGGATTAAGTTTCCAAAATTTCAGGACAATATTTAAAAATTTTGAATTTGCAAAATACTTTATGAATAGTACGATCGTCGTGGTGATTGCCTGCCTGTTGAATGCGATAGTTTCTTCGATGGCTGCGTATGGATTTGAAAAGAAGAAGTTTAAGGGAAGTCATATGCTTTTCAGTGTATATTTGGCCACTTTGATGTTACCTTCTCAGGTTATCTTGATTCCATTATTCGGGATCATACAAAAACTTCATTTGATAAATACACATTTGGTACTTGCACTACCGGTTGTAAATGCGTTTGGAGTATTTTTGATCAGGCAGTTTATGTCGAGTGTACCGGATGAATTAATTGAAGCGGCAAGGATCGATGGATGTCGTGAGTTTAAGATTTATTATTCGATTGTATTACCACTGATTAAACCAGTACTTGTATCATTAACAGTATTTACATTTATCACAACTTGGAATGATTTTGTATGGCCTCTGATTGCAGTGACAGATAGTAATAAAAGCACGTTGACATTGGCGCTGGCTGCGTTGCAAGGAAATTATGCAACAAATTATGGACTCGTAATGGCAGCTGCAACGCTTGTATTTCTTCCACCGTTTTTGCTTTATATTTTCCTGCAGAAACAGTTTGTAGAGGGAATTGCGCTTAGTGGTGTGAAAGGATAACGGAAAGAATGAAAAAAGAGAAACATACAGAATATCACTTTTGTATATTGGATTCACTTCAGAAAGTGATGCCTAATCAGGAACCGGAGCAATTAGAGGAGAATCAAAAACATTTTTATGGATTTCAAAATGAAAGAATCTCCTTTCAACTTGCTTATACAATGGAATACGATGGATGTGAAATTCCGCTGCAGGAAGTGGAACTTGTGATAAAATCAGTCCTTTCAGATCATGTACAAATCCGAAAGGTGGAACTGGTACCTTCCAGACTACCGGCTTATTATGGCCAGATGGATGAACATTATCTGTATCGAGAGGCATGCCTATGCCCAGACTTGCTGCTTCCCATGGAAGGAAATATAATTCGACCAGCCCCTTATCAATGGCGTGCGTTGTGGTTTTCATTGGATCTTCAGTCAGTAGAACAATCAGGGACTTTTCCGATTGATATTGCCATTCAAAAAGAAGAAAAAACGCTGTGGAAAGATACAGTTTATGTACATGTACATAAAGAAATGCTTCCAGAACAAACGCTCATTCATACAGAGTGGTTCCATGCAGACTGCCTGGCAAATTATTATCAGGTTCCTGTATTTTCAGAAGCGCATTGGACAATTATAGAAAATTTTGTGGATGCTGCTGTGAAGCATGGAATGAATATGTTATTGACGCCTATCTTTACTCCTCCATTGGATACAAAGGTAGGTGGAGAACGGACGACCGTACAGTTGGTTCGAGTGGAGAAAGAAAAAGAAAACTATTCATTTGATTTTCGTTTGTTGGAACGATGGATTGATATGTGTATGAGAAAGGGAATTACCTATATCGAACTTTCTCACCTGTTTACACAATGGGGAGCAAAATATGCACCGAAAATTATGGCATGGGAACATGGGGTAGAAACAAGAATCTTTGGTTGGGATACGCCGGCTACGGGAACAGAGTATCAACAATTTCTACATCAGTTTCTTCCGGAACTTAAGCATTTTTTAAAAGAAAAAGGTGTGTTGGAAAATACATGGTTCCATATTTCAGATGAACCTCATGATGACGAGAAAGAAACATATGCAGCAGCAAAAAACAGTGTGAAAGGGTTGTTGCAAGATTGTAAGGTGATGGACGCTCTGAGTAGTTATGACCTTTACCGAGAAGGAGTTGTGGAGAATCCGGTTGTGTGTAACGACTGTATACAGCCGTTTATCGATGCAGGAGTCAAACAACTATGGACCTATTATTGCTGTGTGCAAGGAAATAAAGTCAGCAATCGTTTTCTGGCTATCCCACCTGAACGAACAAGGATTCTGGGTGTCCAGCTTTATTTATATGATATTAGAGGATTCTTGCACTGGGGATTTAATTTCTATAATTCGCAGTATTCGCTATATCCGATCAATCCGTATGTGATCACAGATGCAGATGGTGGTTTCCCATCAGGGGATCCGTTTGTCGTATATCCGGCACCAGATGGAACGGCGTATGATTCTACTAGGTTAGAGGTTTTTGCAGAAGCTTTATATGACCTACGTGCATTGCAAAAGCTAGAAAAGTTGACAAGCAGAACACATGTAGTAGATTTGATTCAAGAAGATTATGAGAAGCAGATTACATTTATGGAATATCCAAAAGATGCAAGTTATATTCGCAATGTGCGAAGAAAAATATATAAAGAAATTGAGCAGTTAGGTGGAAAATAAGAGAATGAATTAGGAGAAAATATGACAAAGAGAGAATTATGTGTATTGATGGCGGTTTGTACAGTGATATCGGCGATGTCAGGGTTGGAGGTTCGTGCAGAATCAGGCAATAAACAAGTAGAAATTGCTGTAACGGAGGAAGCATTGAATAGTGCAAAAGCGCTGGAAAATTTCCAAAATATGGGCGTGAATTTTGAAATGTCTTTTACAAGTGATGAAATGTGGCAGTCTAACGGAAATTGGATGGAGCAGACATATGCGAATAGTGGCATTAAAATGTTGCGATGGGGGTATGATGCATGGGTATTTGACTGGCAAGATGAAGTACCACTGAATAGTAATTATCAAGGTGGAATGAACACAAAAGATGCACTTGGGACAAGAGGTTTTCGAGAATTTGTAACTTTTGCGGCAAAACATGGGATTACTCCGTTTGTTCATATTCCTTTTGAATCCTGGAATCATAAAAATGGTAATACTGTGGAGGAAAAGAAACAGGATCCGACATATCAGAACGTGCTGAATTTGGCTGTGAATATGGCTGTTTACATGAAAGAGCAAGGGATTGAAAAAGCGTACTTTGATCTGGGAAATGAACCCGCACAAGCGCCAAGTTGTCCTTATGGGACTTTTACAGCAGAAGAATATGGAAAAGCATTTCCTGATTTTTATGAAGCTATAAAAGAGGTGTCACCTTCTTACAAACTAGTTATGCAGATCGAATCAACAAAACAGTATAATGAGATAAAAAAATATGCAGTAAAAGATGGAAAGTACTGTTTTGATGCAGTAGATAAGCATGTTTATAACAGTAATGATGTTGGATGGGAAGGATATTATAACCGGAAAGACGATGATGTTTTCAAGACAGATATTACAGTGGATGCTGGAATTGAAAAAATTATGGGAGAATGTAATGTACCATGGCCGAATTTTCCGACTTACAGTACCAATCTTGGAGCAGCGCTTTGTTTAGTGAACGGATTTGCGAAACTGGCTCAGGATGATGAATATAGCAGTATTATTATGTGGCCGTCACAGTGGGCGAGTGATGATACGATGTATAATGCATTTAACCCAACAGGAAAATCATTTGGCTGGTTTGATCAGAATGCATGGTATGATGGAAAAGAAACAAAGCGATTGAATGGACCGGTTCTTGCGGAAATGATGGCTCAAAAGTTTACATTGTCACACAAAGTCAATGCGGTCTCAAATGAAGAGAAAGTACGAACATTTGCTTTTACCAATGAAGAAAAATCCGAGCTAAATATATTTATGGTAAATAAAGAAAAAGATGATGCGACTGTGCAGCTTCAAGTGCCGAAAAAATTCAATAAAGTAAAAGCGGTAGCGTTGACAGGAGAGAAAGATGAACAAGGCATGGCAAACACAGATGAAACGCCAGACTATCATGGGCATCTTAGTAACTGTGATGTGACAAATGGGCAATATAGCGATCAGATCCAATATGGAGAATGTGCGATCGTGTATACCTTTTATCAGGATGAACAAAAAGAAGTACCGGGGAATTTTCAGGTAAAGACCCCAGATCATCAAGCTGTAGATGTCAGCACAGCAGTGAATTTTCAATGGAATGATGCAAAAAATGCATCGGATTATAAAATTGTTTTGTCTGAAAATGAGGATTTGAGTAATCCAATACTGGAAACAACAACAGGTGGAAAATCTAATTATCAAATGCCAGAAGATTTGAAAGCTTCCGGAACGTATTACTGGAGTGTATCAGCAATCAATAGGGCAGGTGAGACAACGGTAGATGGAAATATACATCAATTTAGGACGGCAGGACAACGTCATTTTGTTGATGATTCGGATGCGTCTATCACTTATGAAGGTGGCTGGATAGAACAAGCTTATCGTGGAAGTTTTGGAAGAAAAGATCATGGGACAGGACAGCCGGGAGATGTGATGACAATTCGTTTTCAGGGGACGCAAGCAATTTTATATGGAATTCGAGATAACTGGATTCGGAAAATTTCAGTGAAAGTGGATGAGAAAGAACCGGAAATTATAGACCTATATGAATCCAGAGGTGTGCTGCAGTACAGAGAAGAAGATCCGGCACATTATAGCAGAGGAGGCGAAGAGACGGAAGAACAGAAAAAGGTAAGATTGGATAGTATCAGACCGACACAGCAGGTATTGTATGATACTGGAAAATTATCAGACGAAGATCAAGAACATACAATTGTTGTAGAAGTGTTGGAAGAATTGAATCAGAATGTGAATGTTGAGGCAAGCTCCTCGTGGAGAGGATTTGAATTTGATTATTATGAAATTATCAAATCCGGAGAAACTTCTTTGAAAACAGCGGCAGATTTACCTGAATTTACGACGCTATTACCACAATCCCAGAACGCTGTGGAAGGGCAGAGATTTGAACTTACAGCACAAGCAGTATCATCAGATCAAGGAGAGATTTCTTATGAGTGGTATAAAGATGGTCGACTGTTAGAAGGTCAAACAGCTGCGACGTTAACCATAGATTCTTTTGAGAAAAAAGATGTGGGAACGTATCAGGTAAGAGCAACAAATAGTATCAACAATTCAATCACCAGAACAGCATCTGGAGGTATATGTACGGTTCAGTTAAAATAAGTATTACAGAAAGAAAATAAATGAACTTATATGATTTCACAGTGGGCTATCAGATAAAAGATAGCTCACTTTTTGTGTCAAGGGCTAAAACTTTTTTTATTTGAGGGACGAATGGAATAACAGAGCATGATAGTGAGCAGAATTCTACTAGGTTTAAAAATAATCTGGCAGGAGGATGTTAGGCTATGGCTTTGAATAAAGTAGAAATATGTGGAGTAAATACAGCGAAACTTCCGCTTCTAAAAGAGGAAGAGAAAAAAGCTCTGTTTGTACAGATTAAAGAGGGAGACGAAGAGGCGAGGGAAGAGTACATCAAAGGAAATCTACGTCTGGTTTTAAGTGTTATCAAAAGGTTTTCGAGCAGCAACGAGAATGTGGATGATTTGTTCCAGATAGGTTGTGTGGGATTAATGAAAGCGGTAGATAATTTTGACCCCGATCGGGAAGTGAAATTTTCCACATATGCGGTTCCAATGATTATTGGGGAAATCAGACGATATTTGAGAGATAATAATTCCATTCGAGTGAGCAGGTCATTGCGTGATACGGCGTATAAAGCGATCTATGCTAAGGAAGGCTATGTAAAGAAACATATGAAGGAGCCTACAGTGCAGGAAATTGCGGAGGAAATAGGAATTGCAAAGGAGGACATCGTCTTCGCACTGGATGCGATACAAGCCCCTGTAAGTCTGTATGAACCGGTATACAATGATGGAGGAGATACACTATATGTGATGGATCAAGTCAGTGATAAGAAGAATAGAGAGGAAAACTGGATAGAGGAACTTTCCTTGGAAGCTGCAATGGAACGGCTAAATGAGCGTGAACGATATATTATACAACTGCGTTTTTTTGAGGGAAAGACACAGATGGAAGTGGCAGAACAAATTGACATTTCCCAAGCACAAGTCAGCCGGTTGGAAAAAAATGCTCTGAAAGTGATGCGTCAGTATCTGCTTGGAAAGTAAGTTTTACGATGTAGGTAAACCCCTTGGAAGGTTCTGTTCTGCCAATCAATAAAAAACCTTATTTTCTATTAAAATTTCTGTTGAAATTTCTATGGCTTCATACTATGATATTAAATAACAGATATAATGAACTCTGAAAATATTATCGGTCGATTGTGGGAACTGTAAAGCAGTTGACTTGTAAAAGGATGGGAAGATGATGTACAAGGTATGCATATTTGATTTGGACGGAACTTTAACAGATACATTAGAATCTTTGACTTTTTCTGTAAATGAAACTCTGAAAGAAATGAAACTTCCAGAGATTACCATGCAGCAATGTAGAGAATTTGTGGGCAATGGTGCAAAGGTATTGATGGAGAAGGCAATATCTGTTTCAGGAGAAGAGAATATAGGTCGTCTGAACGAGGCAATGGAAATATACGGACGTATATTTGATGCGAATTGCACATATCATGTAATACCATATTCAGGAATCCTTTCCATGTTGGACGAACTGAGTCGTGCGGGAATTGCAGTTGCAGTCCTTACCAACAAGCCGCATCAGCAGGCAGTTCATGTGGTAGAGCACATCTTTGGAAAAGAGAGATTTCAGATCGTTCAAGGTCAGAGAGACGGCGTGCCAAGAAAGCCAGATCCGACAGTAGCACTGCAGATAGCTGAGAAGCTACATGCGCTACCAGAAGAGACGGTTTATATCGGAGACTCGGAAGTGGATGTGGCAACTGGAACAGCAGCAGGAATGCTGACGATTGGTGTGTCATGGGGATTTCGTGAACGACAGGTTCTGAAAAATGCAGGAGCCAAGTATATTGCAGATTCCCCGGAGGAGATTGTGAAGTGGATAAAGAAATAGGGAGGTTTTGAAGCATGAATGAGTACAGTGAGGAGTGTTTGTTGACTTTTTTGAAAAAACAGTCACAATTATTTGATGAACCGGTGGCGGAGACACTGGAAGAGGCAGAGGCATTTCTGGAAGACTGTATGGCAGTTGTAGTAGATTCCTTGGATGAAGTGCGGGAATATTTTGAAGAAAACGGTGCTGATGTGGAGTCCATGAATCAGGATGAACTGGAAGAGGCTTCGGAAGTATTTGCTCTTCCAAATGGCCAGTATCTGATCGTGGAAGGGTAATCTGTGAAGACACATAAACTTTAAAATTTAAATATGAGCGCATAGAAGGAATCGGGGGACCGATTCCTTTTTTGGTTATACATTTGGCGAAAGCTGCTGGGATCAGGCTATGTGTATCAAAAGCCGCAGCTTAATTTGCTACGGCTTTTGATACGGCTTCAGAGATGGCATCTAGAATTACCTGTGAAGTATAAGGCGTTTCATCAGAAAAGGTTACGTCTTCCAACGATTGGGTATCATAGATTTGTTCAGCAATTTCTTCGATAGCAGGCTGAATGAGAGGAAACATGGTTGCGACTGACTGGTCCAGATTGGCAAAACGGATGGACTGAATCCGTGATTCATCTACAGTTACTTCAACTTCCAAGTTGGTATTATTTAAGGTTAAAGTGGAAGTATAGATTCCGGGTGTGTATTGGTGATCAGTGGTTGCCGTTTTTTTCTCGCTGTCCGGTCTGAACATAAAAATAAGCAAGAAAATTAGCAGGATACCGAGAGAAAGGAAAATAGCAGTGTATATAATTTCTTTCATATGAAGAACTACAATTTTAGTTTTAGATTTCATAAATGCCTCCTGGTGAGCTTTTTTATCATTGTATGAAAACAGAATCAAAAATATTCCTTTTCGAGACTTGCATATTCAGTTCTGTGCCAATAGATCATCATAAATCTGCGTGACAAACTCTTCAGATTCATGTACAATGTATACCGATACAAACAACGAGAAACAGGTTGAGGTGAAGGAAAATGTTTATTATTGTCGGTCTTGGAAATCCTTCGAAAGAATATGAGGGAACTAGACATAATGTAGGATTTGAAGTGATAGATAAACTTGCAGAGAAATATAATATTTCTGTGGATATAAAAAAACATCATGCACTTATGGGGAAAGGAATGATTGCGGGGCAGAAAGTAATTCTGGCAAAACCGCAGACATATATGAATTTAAGTGGGGAGAGTGTGAGAAGCCTGCTTGACTATTACAAGGTAGATGAGGAAGAAGAACTACTGGTGATTTATGATGATATCAGTTTGGATAATGGACAGATTCGGATTCGTGCCAAGGGGAGTGCCGGGGGACATAATGGAATCAAGAATATTATTGCACATCTGGGTGGACAGATCTTTCTACGGATTAAGGTGGGGGTAGGAGAAAAACCGCCCAAATATGATCTGGCAGATTATGTGTTGGGACATTTTTCTAAGGCAGAGCAGGAAATGATGGATGAAGGATATAAAAAAGCAGTCCATGCTGCAGAATTGATCATACAGGGGAAGATTACAGAAACAATGAATGAATATAATCGGAAAAAGAAGGAAGCGTAAGAATAGTGAAAGCATTGACGATGCCGCTTACAGAACTTGCGGATTACGAAGAGATTATCAAAATTCGAAAAAAAGAATATGGAATGCTGCAGATTGCAGGATGTGTGAACTCCCAAAAGACACATTTGATGTATGCTCTTGGCGGGGACATCCGATATCGCATGGGAATTTTTTCCAATGATGAAAAGGCGAAACAGGCATATGATGAATATCGCTTTCTGGACGATAATGTCTATTATTATCCAGCAAGGGATTTATTGTTCTATCATGCAGATATTAAAGGTAAATACCTTCTGGGAAAGCGTATGGAAGTAGTGCGGGCGCTGATTGAGGCAGAGAAGGATAAGGAATTGACGGTCATTACAACAGCAGATGCGTTGTTGGATGGGCTTCTGCCATTGGAAGCACTGTCTGGAAGTCAAATTCACTTGAAATCTGGAGAGGTGTTAGATTTTACAGAGTTGCAGAGAAAGCTTGCAGAGATGGGATATATTCGTGAAATTGAAGTTGAAGGTCCCGGGCAGTTTGCTGTCCGGGGAGGTATTATGGATATATATCCTTTGACTGAAGAAGTGCCGGTTCGGATTGAACTTTGGGGAGATGAAATAGATTCTCTGAGAACTTTCGATGTGGAAAGTCAGAGATCCATTGAGAATCTGGATGAGATCATTATTTATCCTGCAACGGAACTTACTGGAGATGAGAGTGTAGGAGTATCCTTTTTGGACTATTTTCCGAAAAAAGATACACTTTTGTTTCTCGATGAACCAATCCGTTTGACAGAGAGATGTAAAGAGGTAGAAGAAGAATACCGGAAGAGTACGGAATATCGAAACACTATAGAACAACAGGTGTTTTCCACAGAGTCTGTTGTGGAGAAAATCAACGGATACAGCAGTATTGGATTTACCACATTGGAATCGAAATGCAGTAATTTTAAGGTGCGGAAAGTCTATGCTATTCAAACAAAGAGTGTGAATCCATATAATAACAGTTTCGAGATGTTGACGAGAGATTTGAAACGTTTGAAACGCGGAGGTTATCGTGTGGTGCTTCTATCTGGCTCCCGGACAAGAGCAAGGCGACTTGCAGAGGATTTGAGAGACTATGATCTGAGCAGTTTTTACAGTGAAGAGATAGAACGTGAGGTGAAGGAAGGTGAGATTCTGGTTTCTTATGGTCATGTTACAGAAGGGTATGAGTACCCGCTGTTGAAATTCATGGTCATTTCAGAATCTGATATTTTCGGACGGAAAAAGAAAAAAAAGAA